>JBBRKB010000115.1:0-10057 GCA_038218385.1 Cytophagales bacterium
AAAATCTTGTGAAATCGTTCCGAGGTATTTTCCGCTGAGTTCAGGATCGTTGGTCATAGCGTGCAAAAGTACTAAACGTTGTGCTAAAAAATGACGGTCACATCAGAACTCCCACCATTTAGGATAGATTTTTTTCTGACCAATTACAATGGCCTCACCAATTTGTGGAATCGCCAGGTCTATTCCTTTTTCATTTGCTGCACGTGATAGGCGTATGACAGAATCATTCCAATCGTGCAGTGCAAGTGTGAACGCACCCCAATGAATGGGGATCAATGTTTTGCCTTTTAAGTCAAGGTGCGCCTGGGCTGTTTCTTCGGGCATCATGTGTATGTCTTTCCAGAGTTCATTGTACTGCCCGCATTCCATCATGCATACATCAAAGGGTCCGTATGTGTCGCCAATTTTTTTGAATCCATCAAAGTAACCTGAGTCGCCACTAAAGAATAATTTATGATGTTGACCTTTTATCACCCACGAACTCCAGAGTGTTTTCATTTTATCGCCCATACCTCTGCCTGAAAAATGTTGGGCAGGTGTGCACGTAAAATGTATCCCCGCCATCTCCACACTTTCTCCCCAATACAGCTCCGTGATTTTTTCTTTAGGAACACCCCAACGTTCAAGATGTGCGCCCACGCCTAGAGGCACTATGAAATGTTTGGTTTTATCTTTCAGTTTTAAAATGGAACCATAGTCCAGGTGATCGTAATGATCGTGTGAAAATACAATAATATCTATAGGAGGAAGATCCGGAATGGCAATGGGGAGTGTATCGTTAAATCGTTTCTTAATCATGAAAGGAACAGGTGAAGGTCTGTCGCCAAACATAGGATCAAGCAGAATATTTTTTCCATCTATTTTAAGATAAAATGCAGAATGCCCATACCATATCGCAGTAGTTGAAGTGTCGGTAAGGTTGTTGACTTCTTCTTTCGTCCATGTCGTGATGGGAAGAGGATGTGGAGGTACCCTGCGAGGATTCCCCTTCATCATTGCCGTGGACATTTTTTTATAATCGAACCAGCTAAATTCTTCTTTTACCCGGTGAATGTTAGTGAACCGATTATTAACAAAGTGGGGTGTTGCTCGCATACGGGTTATGGTTTCATCAGAAGGGGTGCCGCCAAATTCTGGATGAAAGTTTACAAACCAGATAGTGGCAACGGTCAGCACGAGCAAGATAAGTAGAATCGCATACCCTATTCTCTTAAGAATTTTTTTCATAAACGCCCATAAGGTTTGATGCCTTCGCTCCTTGAAAGTCGTAAAGGTGATCAAATTATTTTAGTCTCCTAAAAAGAATTTACCTATTGGATATTTAGAAATATATTTGAACCAACACAAAAGGTATGTGATGCAATTGATTTGGATAAGCTAAGCAGCAAGTGCCTGCTTGAAACTTTTCGATCGCGCAGTTTCATTAGGATTCACACTTTTACCTATTGTATTTTTCCCTACTATTCGCATAAGTATCTTTTCCGTTGCACTCAAGGTTAACGGGCTGAATGAAGGAGTGTCAGTAGTGAGTTGGCGGAGATAATTATGCAAACGATCTTCCTCAAACAATTGTGTAATGATGGGATGTACATAATAACTTTTGCAAACATTACGCGTGTTCCCCAGTTTTTCACTCACAAAATCCAATGCTTTTAAAATTTCTTTTTTCTTATGGGTTTGACAAAGATTTGGCTCAACACTTTTCAGCGCTTCCAACATGGCAACCGATCCAGACCAAGTACGAAAAACCTTTGCCGTAAAATCTTGCCCAATACCTTTCCTGATGTACTCGTTCACCATTCCGGAATCAATTGTACCGTGGCTTCCATCTGCGTTATAGTATTGAAATAATTCCTTGCCCGGAATATCGCGACATGCTTTTACGATTTTTGCCAACCGTTTATTTTTTAATGTTATGTTTTGCGAAATACCTTTCTTGCCTTTGAAACAAAATTTCATTTCTCCGGATACGATCCGAACGTGTCCGTCTTTTAATGTTGTAAGTCCATATGAACTGTACAGTTTTTCATAGGCACTGCTGCCAATGCGTATGGCCGTATGTTCCATGAGACGCACAACAGTTGCCAAAACCTTTTCTTTATCAAGATTGGTGCGTGAGATATCTGTTTCAATTTTTTTGCGAAGCAGCGGTATGGCTTTGCCAAAGGCTTGAAGCCTGTGAAACTTGGTTTCATTAGTCCGACAATTCCAATGGGTGTGATACTTATACTGTTTTCTGTTTTTGGTGTCGTATCCGGTTGCTTGTAGATGTCCATTTGGTTTTGGGCATATCCACACCTTTTCCCACGCGGGTGGTAGTACAAGCTTGCGTATCCTGGATAATATTTTTTCGTCCTTAATTATTTTATTTTTAAATGAATAGTAAAATCCTTTCCCCTTTTTGATGCGGGCGATACCAGCAGAAGAATCCTTCACATATACCAAGTGAGCATCCTTCGCCAATGCTGCGTAGTCTTGCTGGATGGGTAATTTTTTAGTTTTGCAATTCATAATATGATCTTTTAACATCGTATATCAATATTGTTGAACAGGCTGTTGATTATCAGTCTCACTGAGGGGAGGTAAACAACTATATTATTCAACAGGCAATCCTTATTTTCGATTGAGATTTATCCCAGAGAAATATCCTGCCACAGGAAAAGGCGCGCAAAATCAAAAAATATGAAATGGTGTTGTGGTGAAATTTCCACACTGTAGATGGATTTCAGTAGTATTTGAAACAGGTAGGCGATCAATGAAACTTTTCTTTCTATTGATCCTTATACGGAAAAGTCAATGGTGCTTATTCCGAAGTCGCCTGATCTAATAATGTCTTTATTTTTTCAGAGCGGATTAATTTAACAGCTTCATCAATGGCACGAGGCGACATCTTCGTCAGCGTCTTCTTTAAAATATCAACTACTTTTTCATCTTCATGCTTAGCAGCAAATTCTTCGAGGTAATGTTCTACGAATACCAGACAAATAACATCTTCCAACACTTGTGTGTCAGGGTTGGTGTGAAGTTGTTTTTTTAAAAGAAGAAAGGAAACAATGGCAATGGTATTTTCATCATAGCCACATTCGGTAAGAATTTTTGAAGCAATTTCGGAATGATGTTGCTTCTCGGCATTTCGCCATTGAAGATATCCCTTCTTATCCATTGCATATTCGCTACGGGCAATTTCCCATCGGCCAATGTGCTGGCACCGTGCGGCAAGTTGAATATGTTCAGGGGCTTCGGGTGCGTATTGGTTTAATTTCTCCGTCATGCGAAGGGCGTAGAGAACTTCTTTTGAATATTCTTTTCCATTAGCCATTTCCCTGTTGGGATCTTTTTCATTGTAAGCATCAAAGGCGGCAAAGGCTTTTATTAATTTTTCGTTTGTCATTTTATTTCGAATCGTACAAGGATATAACTTTTCAACGTTAGGGTATCAAAATTTAAGTCTTCAAATAATTTATCACGACCAAAAGATTCCATGGATGGAGCGCGCATAATGGCATTTGAAGTGAAAGGTTGAGCCCCATAGAAAGGTTCTCTAACCTCTTCCACAAATAATGCCTTGCCAATATCCTGTCCAATGGCATTCATTATTCCTTTCGCTTTCTCTTGTGCCAATTTGATGGCCTTTAATTTCACTTCCTTCTTAAAATCATCCAACCGTGAATGGTTCACTCGCGCAATATTCATATTGGTAAATCCTTGTGCTTCCAAGGTATTAAAAACCTTAGCTACTGTTTTGGCATCGGGTAACACAAGCTGATATTTTTTTGATGTAACTACATCCCGGTTTAGAAAACTTACTTTTGCGCTACTTAAAAAATCGAGCACCACTAGATTGCTTTTGATTTCAATCCCCAACTCCTTTAATTTATCAACCAGGATTTTTTCTGCTTCCTCTACTGTGCGCTTAGGCTTATCTGTTTCCTTTACCAGAATGGTCATGTAGATTTCATCGGGCACAATATCCATTTCAGCGATACCTATCACTTCAATGTAATTTTGATCGATAAAGTTTTTGGTGACTTGCGCAAGGGATTGGAATCCTGCAATGGCGAGAATAAAAATGAGAACTTTTAATTTCATGGGCAGTAAGGATTGGAATTCGCAATATTTATAAAACCGTGAAGTTGAAATGAACAAGTGTAATTCAATTTCCTCCGCAATATCATAAAAAAATCAAATGTCTGGTTTGAGCTTCAATCCCCTTGATGTCTTTAAAACACTGCACCTCCATCAAATGCGTCAAAAATCTTCCTTCCATTTGCTTCATTTCCAAGCCATGCAAACGATTTACGTATAAATACGTAAAAAACTACGCCATTTTACTTGTTACGTTTATTTAAATACGTATTTTTACTCCCAGTATATGAGTAAACTAAGTAATATGTCACGTGTAATTGTTGTTGGAAATGGCATGGTGGGCTACAAATTCTGCGAGAAATTGCGTAGTAGCGCCCGTTCCGCAGACTTCGAAGTAATTGTGTACGGAGAAGAACCCCGCCCCGCGTATGATCGCGTTCATCTAAGTAGTTTTTTCTCCGGCTCCACAGCAGATGACTTGCTGATGGCACCTGCTTCCTGGTATTCGGATAACAACATTCAGCTCCATACCTCTGAATTAGTAACGGAGATTGACCGCGAATCCAAAATGATAAAAACCCACACCGGCCGCACAGATCATTACGACTTTCTGGTGTTGGCTACTGGCTCCGGTGCATTTGTGCCAACCATTGAAGGTGTGGAACGTCACGGTGTTTTTGTTTATCGCACCATTGAAGACCTCAATCAAATTACAGCGTACGGAAAAAAAGTTACGCGAGCTGCCGTAATGGGTGGTGGCCTTTTAGGACTTGAAGCTGCTAAAGCACTTCTTGATCTGGGACTTGAAACGCACGTAGTTGAATTTGCTTCGCGACTTATGCCACGGCAAATTGACGAAGCGGGTTCTGATATATTAGCGCACAAACTTTCTCAGCTAAACATTAAGATTCATACAAACAAAAATACCAAGCTCATTGATGGAAATGGAAAATTAGAAGGGCTTGTCTTTGCAGATGATACACGTCTCGATGTTGAAATGCTGGTGATCTCTGCCGGCATCAAACCCCGCGATGAACTGGCAAAGGCACATGGTTTAAATACCCATCCCCGTGGAGGGATTGTCGTTGATAATTTTATGCGCACGAATGACTCCAATATTTTCGCGATAGGTGAGGTAGTGGTTCACAACAACATGGTGTACGGCTTGGTGGCCCCGGGTTACGAAATGGCTGAAGTGGTAGTAAGACAATTGAATGGTGACAACTCACGTGAGTTTCAAGGATTCGACATGTCAACAAAACTGAAACTTATCGGTGTGGATGTAGGAAGTTTTGGTGATCCATTCGCAGACGATGCAGGTATCATTCCGATTGTATTTAAAGATAAGCGCAAAGGTATTTACAAGCGCATCAACATTACCGAAGATGGCAAACACCTGGTGGGTGGTGTGTTGATTGGCGATGCCAGTCAGTACAACATGCTGCATCAAATGGTAGCAAACAAAATGATCCTTCCTGAAAATCCTGAAACCCTTATCGGTATTGGCGGAGGGGCAAAGATGGATGAAGCCGCCGGTATAAAAGGTCTTCCCGATACGGCACAGATTTGTTCTTGTGAAAATATTTCGAAAGGCGATATTGTAAAACAAGTAACCGAATGTGGCGCCACTACGGTTAACGATCTTAAGAAATCAACAAAGGCATGTACAGGTTGTGGTGGTTGCACCCCGATGGTTACCGATATTTTAAAACTGACACTACAATCTTTAGGACATAAAGTAAAAACATCCCTCTGCGAACATTTTGATTTTTCCCGTCAGGAACTTTATGATATTATTAAAGTAAAAGGCATCCGCCACTATGAAGAACTGTTGACCTCCGTGGGCACGGGTGATGGTTGTGAAACGTGTAAGCCGGCAGTGGCATCCCTCATGTCCAGCATCTGGAACGATGTGATAGCAGAGCAAGCGACTATTCAGGATAGCAACGACCGTTACATGGCCAACATTCAACGTGGTGGTACCTATTCAGTAATCCCACGTATTGCCGGAGGAGAAATCACGCCAGAGAAATTAATTGCCATTGGAAGGATTGCAAAAAAATACGGACTGTATACAAAGATCACAGGCGGACAGCGCATTGACATGTTGGGCGCACGCATTGAACAACTCCCCGACATATGGGCAGAGTTGGTGGAAGAAGGATTTGAAAGTGGCCATGCTTATGGTAAGGCATTGCGCACCATCAAAAGTTGTGTGGGTTCAACATGGTGTCGATATGGTGTACAAGATTCTGTTTCATTTGCCGTGTACATTGAAAACCGTTATAAAGGATTGCGCTCACCCCATAAATTGAAAGGCGCTGTGTCTGGTTGTATCCGCGAATGCGCTGAAGCGCAATCAAAAGATTTCGGCATCATCGCCACAGAGAAAGGATGGAATTTATATGTAGGTGGAAATGGTGGTGCACGGCCACAGCATGCCAAGCTTTTGATTACCGATGTAGACACTGAAACATGTATTAAATATGTTGACCGGTTCTTAATGTACTACATCAAAACGGCTGACCCACTCACCCGCACCGCTACCTGGTTGAATAAAATGGAAGGTGGACTTGAATACCTATACGATGTGGTCATCAATGATTCACTGGGTATTGCTGATGAGCTGGAAAGTGAAATGAAAGAATTGATTGGCACCTACCATTGTGAATGGAAGAAGGTTGTTGAGAACCCTGCACTGCAAGCGCAATACAAACATTTTGTAAACGATAATCAGCCTGATCCAAGTCTCCAGTTTGTTGACATGCGGGGCCAGAAGGTGCCTGTGGATTGGAACAAGTAGGAAGTAGTTATTCATCTCAAAGAAAATTCAACATGGAATTATTAAATGAAATAAAAACATTTACCTCAACCGAAGGCGCAGCAATAAAAGTTTGGTTCAAAGCGGCACGGACAACCGACTTCCCGGAAAATGGTGGTGCATGTGTTCGCTATAAAGATTTGCAGGTGGCCGTTTTTAATTTTAGCCGCCGTGCAGAATGGTATGCATGCCAAAATCTTTGTCCACACAAAATGCAAATGATCCTGTCGCGGGGTATGATTGGTTCTCATGAAGGGGAACCAAAAGTAGCATGTCCCTTTCACAAAAAGACCTTCTCTCTTAAATCGGGCGACTGCCTGAACGCTGAAGAACATGGCATATCCGTGTTCCCAGTGAAAATTGAGGATGGGTATGTTTACATCGGCTTCACTAAATAGTTTACTCATATAAATTGCAGTGCGGCATTGTCAGGTTCCTTGAGGGCCTGACATTTTTTTATCTATGCACTCCAATCCTTTGAGTCTAATTGACGTAATTTGAAATCACGACATGACACTTAAATTTACAGACGCAACACAACTGCGATTGAATCGCTTTGCACGTTTAGGAACCTGGTACATCCTTGCGCTTAGTGGTATCGCAGCCATCGCCATTGTTGGCCAGATGCTTATTCAAAATCATTTGAAAAATCAGTTGGATGATTCGCGCGTTGTCAATGTGGCCGGACGGCAACGGATGTTAAGCCAAAAAATTTCCAAGCATGTATTGCAATTGTCGGCTCCTCAAAATGAAGCGGAACGTGCATCGGTTTTAAAAAACTTTAAAGGCTCTGTCGACTTATGGAAAGTTTCGCATGATGGCCTTCAACATGGTAATGACAGTCTTCACTTGCCAGGCATAAACAGCGAGGCGATTAGCAAAATGTTTGTTGAGCTAAATCCGTATTTTGATGAGATGTATGCAAGTGCCATCCGAATACTTGATGTGCTGGAAAAATCTCCAGCTACAGAATATGGATCCATACAAGATGATGTCGATAAAATCCTGAAAAATGAATCTGCTTTTCTGGAAGGCATGAACCAGATTGTGTTTCAATACGATGAAGAAGCACGTGTTAAAATTGAAACCTTAAGTAAGCTCGAGTACTTTCTCATTTTCATATCACTGGTAGCAATCGGGGTAGAGATTTTATTTATTTTCCGTCCTACCGCAGCACAGGTAAATAAAACGGTGAACCAGTTGATAAAGTCGGAGCGCAATGCAAAGCAATTGACAAAAGAGATTGGTGCGTTGTACGGTTCACTTGAAAAATCCTACGAACAGCTTTCCCAAATAAATCAACCGATTGAAACACCCAAGCTTTGTGCGAAGGCTGACCGCGGAGGTAATGTTACGTTTATATCAGACTTGTTCTCTGAAACGATTGGGATAAAGGATGTTTCCAAAATAACACGGTTGTGTGAATTGTTTCCTGGTTCACAACTGGGTAATGATTGGATGGATGAGATTGTTGAGCTGGTTTCTGAAGGTCAAAGCTGGCAAGGTGAAGTACATTACCAAAGCTCTGATAACAGCGATCGATGGGCAGAAGTTATTGTGATGCCTTTGTATAGTGAAGGGGATGAGATAGACGAATTGATAGCGCTAGCCTCTGACATTACGTTGCAGAAGCAAGCAGAGAAAAGTATGCGCAGTAAGAACCGCGCGGAAGTGGAAAAGAAAATTAACCAACAAAAATTCAGATCGGTGTTGATTTTGGAAGGACAGGAAGAAGAACGCAAGCGCATTGCCATGGATATACATGATGGCATTGGCCAGATGTTGACTTCATTAAAATTTCAAATTGAATCGATCGACAGCCGCAATGATGAAGTGATTGACCGGAAGGTAGGTGATATTAAACACGGTATAAAAGATGTGATAAAAGAAGTGCGCAGAGTGACGTTTAACCTGAAGCCAACGGTGTTGGGTGACTATGGCCTGCAAGCAGCCCTAAATGTTTTTATACAAGAAATCGGAAAACTTACCGATATTGAGCTGGTTTACCGAACGGAAGGCGATATGACGTATCGTTTGCCTCAGAAGGTAGAAAACAATATTTTTAGGATTGTGCAAGAGGCCATCAACAATGCGATCAAATATTCGGCAGCTCAGAAAATTGAAGTAATGTTGCAACAGACTGACAATGATTTTATCATCACCATTACGGACGAAGGAAAAGGATTTGACGAAAAAATTATTGAAGCCCGCGACATCAATATTGAATCAGGCAGAGGATTCTTTAACATGTATGAGCGTACGGAATATGTAAATGGTAATCTTGAAATAAAATCTGCACCTAACAAAGGAACGGTTGTAACCCTTACGGTACCCATGAAAAGTGCAGCTACAGTAGATCAATAATGGCAGATGTAATAAACATAGTATTGGCCGATGACCATGCGCTGGTTCGCAATGGTATCAAAGCCATGTTGGAATCCGATACCGTCATTCAGGTGATTGGTGAAGCCAGCAATGGACAAGAAGCATTGGACGTAGCGAAAAAACTGAACCCCGACATTTTGGTTTTGGATATTCGCATGCCCGAGATGACAGGATTGGAAGCCGCAGCAAAACTGGGCGACTATGCACCTAATACAAAAGCGGTCATACTTTCCATGCACGATTCTGAAGACTATGTTTTGCAAGCACTTGATGCAGGAGCGTATGGCTATCTGTTGAAAGACACCGATAAAAACGAATTCATTAAAGCATTGAAGCAAGTGCAGGGCGGTCATAAATATTTTAGTGGCGCAGTATCAAACGCCTTGGCCAATCGTTTGTTAAACACAAAGCCCATTTTACAACAGCGCACCGATGTGGAAGACGCCTATCATTTAACACGTAAGGAAAAAGAAATCCTGCGCCTTGTTACGGATGGCAAACAAAACAAACAAATTGCCGATTCCTTTGGCAAAAGCGTGCGCACCATCGAGACCCATCGCTTTAACATTATGAAAAAGTTAAATGTTAACAACGCCATTGATATGGTGAATAAAGCGGTGAAGGAGAATTTGATTTAGCTTTATAGTTACTGGCTACAGCTTAACGAGATTATACTATTTCTATAAATAGGAAACTCCTCTGGAGTTGTGAAACTGCTTCTTACAAAATTATTTGCTCCGTAGGAGCTTCCTGTTTATAGCCTGA
>JBBRKB010000116.1:0-9953 GCA_038218385.1 Cytophagales bacterium
GTAGCAACAGCTTCTAAATATTTAAAATGCCATCCTTTCAACTGTGCTCGATAGCTGAGATCAAGATCTTCCGTTAATGTATCGGCACTCCAGCCCCCGGCATCTTTGATGCACGTCTTCCTCCAGATACCACATGTGCCATTGAAATTAATAAAACTACCTACCGCATTGCGCGCGGTTTGTTCAATTGAAAAATGCGCATCGAGACTAAAGGCTTGCAGTTGTGTGAGGAGTGAGTAATCCCTGTTTATGTGTCCCCATCGTGTTTGCACTGCACCTACCGATGCATCCTGAAAGAAGGCGATGGTCTTGAAAAGAAAATTTGGTTCGGGAATAAAGTCAGCATCAAAAATGGCAATGAGTTCACCTTTTGCAAGGGGCAATGCATTTTCCAAAGCACCTGCTTTGAATCCTTGCCGGTCTATTCGGTGAATACGTTTGATGTCGAGTTGAAGATGTTTAAGGGTTTCTAACTTTGCTTCAATGAGGGCTGACGTTTCATCCGTGCTGTCATCTAAAATTTGGATCTCCAGTTTTTCTTTTGGATAATCCAGTTTGCTCACCGCTTCAATCAACCGCTCTACTACATACATCTCGTTGTAGACAGGAAGTTGTATAGTTACATATGGGATGATGCCTGGATTTTCAGGTGGAGTAAGCTTGTGTTTTTTTTCTTCTTTACGGTATATCCATGTGAGGTGTAGCTGACCCATACTGAAAAGAAAAATATAGAGCAGCGCACTTGAATACAATATGGTGATGACTAAATTCATTTCCGGTAATGTACCGATTGGTTTAAATGTATTTGAAGATTGTAAAGATAATCTTATAACCTGCCAATAGTGTTCCCTTCACTGTTCCCGAAATTTTGGAGAAGCCAATTCGCTTTCTATACCTCACTGGAATTTCCCTGCATGCCAATTTTTTTTTCGCGGCCTTCACCTGCATCTCTACGGTCCATCCATAGGTCTTGTCTCGCATATCTAATTTTACCAGCGCGTCATACCGGATGGCACGAAAGGGACCCAGGTCAGTAAAGGTAACACCATAAAATATTTTCAATAGTCTTGTAGCCAACCAATTGCCAAAGATCTGCTGCGGTGTCATAGATCCTTTTTCTTTTTTGCCCAACACTCGTGAGCCAATAACAAGATCAGCATGGTCAGCAACAATTGGTCTTAACAACTCTGGAATTTCTTCGGGATAGTCAGAATGATCGGCATCTAAAAAAACGATTATGTCAGGTAAAGGTATTTGTTGCTTAATGTAGTCCATGCCCTTCAAGCAAGCGCGACCATATCCTGGAACAGGTTCCCTTAAAACAGTGGCACCCCATTGCCGGGCAATCAATTCTGTGTTGTCGGTTGATGCATTGTTTACTACGATCACCTCATTAATCAATACAGAAGGGATCTCAGCAAGTACGGCACGTATTCCGTTCTCTTCATTGAAGGCAGGGATGATTACTTTTATGATCAGACTCACGCTTCTGTTAGATTTTTAAATTGTAAGGTGAAACGCGCTCCCGGTGTGTCTTTTTCTTCGAGTCGTATGGATCCATCCATTCGCTCCAGACATGCTTGTACAATGAAAAGTCCGAGACCCATGCCCGATGATTTTTCATGGCCACGCGAAAACATGGCAAAAATTTCTTCTTTAAAGTGGGGGCTAATGCCTTCCCCGTTATCATCAATGCCGATATAGATTTCGTCCTGCGTTTGATTTGCGATGGAAAGTTTTACAAAGGAAGAACCATTTTTCTTCGATCGGTATTGATAGGCGTTTTTTAATAGCTCGTACAGAGCCATTTGCAATAACTTAGGATCTGTTACAAGTTGAAATTTATCAGGCAGTTCAGACAGCACCTCCATTTCTTCAGGTTGTATATCCAAATTGTAAACCGAACGTTCGATCACATGTTGAAGAGAGGTGGCGACTGTCCGGGAGGAAGAATTTTTTATTTCATGTACTTGCTTGATGATTTGAATAATTCGCTCCAATACTTCTGTAGTGGATTCCATTCGTTGAATGTATTCCAATGCTTGTGCATCAGTCAAATCTTTTCTGGCAAGCGAAAGTAATCCTTTTAAAGTGGCCAGTGGTGCTTGCACATCGTGAGCCGAATGGTAGAGAAAGTTGTTGATTTCCTCATTACGTTTTTCGAGTTCGAGTGTGCGCTCTATTACTTTTTTTTCCAGGTCAAGGTTATTTTTTTCGATAATATCGCTTTGTGTTTTTATCTCTTCGTTTTGCTCGTGAAGCAATTCCTGATTTTCTACTTGCTTCTTTAATAATTTTGAAACAAAAAGATAAAGCAAGATCACGAAAGGTATTATAATCCCAACGGAGAGTACAGTATTCCCTATGAGTTCGGTGCGGGCAGCTGCCAGGTAGCTATCAAATTTCTGGTCGGCCTGAATGAGTGCAACAGTTTTACCACTCCTGTCTTTTATCGGAGCAAACGATGATAACCAAGTACCATTCTCATCTTCATATTCATCCAGGTCATGTCCGGTTGTGTAGTGCGCAATGATTTCTTTTGGATATCGTTCGTATGTATGAAGGTAATAAGGATAAGCAGAAGATGATGCGACAAATCGAACCGAACTATCTGATGGAAAAAATACAAGCGTATAGATAGGGGTTTCGAGGTTGTTTATTTCTGCGATTGTAGAAAGGGTCTCATGAACTTTGTTGTACAATGAATCATCATTATTTTGTTGAATGTCATCTCTATGAGAATACTTTTCCAACAACAGTTGATGCTCTTCACCATCAATCAATTTAGCACTTGTAAAAGCAATGGTGTGAAGCCGTTTAATAACAGCAGCTTGCGATTGATTAAGATTTTGTACGTACCCGTGAATGATGAAATAAAAAACAAGCAATACCAAGGCGCTCATCACCACAAAAATGATCCGGGTGTTTGAGGCTTTTAGGTGTTTTAAATTACGCAAGGGCCTTGTTTGTTCGCTATCCATCCACTATGTCAACTGTCCACTACTATATTATGGTTTCAATTTAATATTATTATTGCCAATAAGTATAGGTTGTCCAAAACGACCATCTTCATCTTTTCCTTCCAGGTTGAGTACCCCGCGTGGACAAACAGACGAACAGACACCACAACCCACACATGATGAGCGAACAATGTTTTGCCCGCGCTGTGCATACCAGCGAACATCAATTCCCATTTCGCAATAGGTTGAACAGTTGCCACACGAGATGCATTGCCCTCCGTTAGTTGTAATGCGGAAGCGTGATTTAAAGCGTTGTATCAATCCGAGGTAGGCCGCCAGTGGACATCCAAAGCGACACCACACACGATTGCCCATGATGGGATAAAATCCTGTACCTACAATGCCGGCAAACCCTGCGCCTATCCATGCACCATATACAGATCGTAGTTGATAGCTGTCAACAAAAATGAACCAAGAAGATCCTGTCCAATATGTATACAGCACAGCCGCAGTCATCACCACCGAAAAGACCAGCACGGCATGAACCATCCATCGTTCTACCTTCCACGCTTTTAAGGTTTTGTTTGATAATTGACGATACGGATCGCCAAGTGTTTCGGCAAGGCCACCACAACCACATACCCAAGAGCAATACCAACGTTTGCCAAAAAAGTAAACGAAGACGGGCACGGCAATGATGATGAGAGCAATGCCCCAACCGAGCATGAAGATACCCAGCGTTCCATTGGCCAATAGCTTGTTTATTTCAGAATCGAAAAAGAAATCATAGTCAAGGGGCCAAATGTTTTTAAAATCAAAATAGGGTTGATTGAGGCGGATTAAAATTTCTGGAATCAAAAAAGCAAATGCGGTTTGAAAAAACATAACGGAAAGGGTGCGCAACATTTGGTAACGGCTGTGACGATAATGGATAAGCATGCGAATGCCCATTATCAAAATACAAAGTGTGTACAGTAACCCGTAGAGGAAAAAGCGACTGGCTTCGTTTCCATTTAATGATAAACTCAACGGATCAACCATGATGATCCAGTTGGTCATGTACTCAGGATAGAAATAGAGAAAGACATAAAAGGCAATCAACCACGTGCCGGTCATGATGCCCAGCCATCCGGTGTTTTTCATTACATTATTAAAAATGCCATCGTTCTTTATGCCGGGTACAAGTTCAAGTTTGGGCAGAATGTAGAGAAGGCCACCGATAATACAAAGACCAAAGGTCAGGAAGAAAAATAATAAAGGTTGATTTTTTATCGGCCCAGTGGAGGAAGCTTTCGTGATGGAGTATTTTAAATTTTTTGTTACGTACCTATCAAAGCCAACTTTGTTAACGATGCCGTATTCGTTTATTTTTTTAGCGACTTCTTTCACTTGTTCGATGTTGGCGGGTTGACCGAAAAGATGACCTCCAAAATCGTTAAAGACTTTTCGCTTGAACAAATTGATTTCGTTGTCGGGTGAGAAGACTGATTCTAAAACAGATTTATCAAATGTTGTTTTTCCTTTATCTGTAATTTTGTTTATCTCCTTTTCATCAATCGAAAAAGTTTTGATCTGATTTTGGTTGACTTCTGCGAACGTGTGATCAAGCATGGAGACAAATTCGAAATTGCTCGAATATTCTTTTGTTAGTGCCGTTTTGCTTTTCACTAAGAACAACTCTTGTTTTTTGGGATCTTCAATTTTTTGACGAATGATCTCGGGTGTGAGCTGATAGGATGATAAAAAAAAGATGCCATTGAACAGAAGGAAACCTCCAATGAACAGTACTAACCCAATTATCTTTATTGCTTTCATAATGAGTTTATTTTTTCTGTTACCGAAAGAGCTGGAAATTTTTGATTGAATTTTGCTACAACTTCATCTTCATGTCGAATAAAAAATTCAGGATCGAAGTTCGCTTCTTTAAGATGTTCCATTATAAAATGAATAGTTCGTTTTTCACGAAGCCATCGATCAAAACATTCGTGACGCATGCGAATGCCAAAAGTATTGATACCCCTGAATTCTTTTGAATCTTTATTCCATACTAGATGGATGGCTTTCATGCCCCTTTCATGTTCCCAATAGAAATCATCTTCGGCATCCGCTAATGTATTGCGCACCATACCATAAGTCTGATATTCAATATCAAAAAACTTGGCTGAGTTAAACCACGGCCCCGGTGCGTATTCCGTTTTGTTTCCACATATCGTTTGCGCCACCACTTCACCCATCATGCGCCCGGTGTACCATACTTGCTCAATGTTTTTGCGGTCGGGAAGTTCGTATGTTCGCTCCACACAATCACCTATCGCATAGACATCAGCAACACTTGTTTCCAAAAAAATATTCACCAGCACGCCACGCTTGGTGTTGATTCCACTTTCCTTGAGGAATGCAATGTTGGGAGAAACTCCAACCGTCAACCCAACAAATTCACATTCAATTTTATCTTCATTCTTTGTTACTATAGAAGTTACTTTTCCATTTGAACCTATTATCTCTTTGAGTTCGCTTCGAAATAAAAGGTCAACGTGATGTGACCGGATGTGTTTGGTGATAAGCGCTGCTTCTTCTTTTGGTAATACATTGCTCCAAAACGAATTTTCACGCACCAGAAAAGTGACGTGTATCTTTTTTGATAGCAACATCTCGGCCATCTCAACACCAATAAGGCCACCGCCAACAATCACGGCATGTTTGATTCCATTTGTATTACTTACCATGAGGTCAAGGTCTTGCAAGCTGTACAACCCTTGCACGCCAGCAAGATCTTTTCCTGGCCAATCAAACGTATTTGAAACCGACCCCGTGGCAATGATCAATTTGTCGTATTGAATAGGAGTGCCTGCTTTTAGTCGTATTGATTTTTTATCACTGTCTACAGTATCTACAATATCACGTACCAGATTGATTTTGTTTTTCGACCAAAACCAATCTTCATACGGTTTTGTATGTTCATATTTCATGTGGGCCATGTAGATGTACATGAGCGCGGTGCGCGAATAAAAGTGATCTGATTCGCCGGAGATAACGGTAATGGTATGTTTTGAATGTTTACGAATGTGGCGCGCGGCTGTAATGCCACTGATGCCATTGCCAATGATTACAATGTGATGATTTTTACTCACGTGTCTGCTAGGTAAGGAGATGTTTTGTTATCGTTGATAACAAATATGAAAAATCCTTTCGAGAATTATGTGTCGGATTATTGACAAAGCTGCCGAGATGCTATTCTATTTTTTTATGAAAATATAAAGTGTAATCGGGGAGAAGGTCGGGGTGGGCAATCTTCACAAGGTCTTTTAAAATGATGTCGGGTCGTAAATAGCCCAACTCAAGAAACTCATTGCCCCCTTTTGCACCTTGCCTGCCATCGTAACTATACACCTGGTTTTGAATGAAAGGCTTGAATTTAGCATAACGATTGTCGGCATCTTTTAACTCTTTGCGTGATGGATACGAACCCACACCAATCCACAGGTCTGCATCAATGGCTTTGTTATAAACCGATTCAAAACTAAGTTGTAAGTAACCATGGGTGGAATCATTTTCCCATAGGTAATGACATCCTGCATCTTTTAACAATCGTGCTGCATAGTTCTGGCCACCGGGAAGAAACCACGCATCGCCATACACAATACCGCTCATGACGGAAGGTTTGTTTTCAACAGAGGAAACGAGTTCATGTGTTTGGAGATAATCTTTTTCAATGGCATTAAAAACAGAATCAGCTTGGGCTTCTTTCTTAAAAAACAGAGCAACAAATTTTATCCATTCGGCCCTGCCCAATGGATGTTTTTCAAGATACTCGGCATTCAGTACCACGGGTGTGCCGAGTTCTGCAATTTTTTTAAACTGGCCAAAATCGCCTGTCATGCTATAGCCCATTACCAAAGAGGCATGCAGGGACGCAATCAGCTCAAGGTTCATTCCTTTATCCATCCCTAATTCTTTCACTAACCCTTGATCGATGCGCTCACGCATTTTTTCAGATGAGACATAATCAAGTGTGGGGAAGCCAATGAGTTTGTCCGTCTCTTCTAGGTAATCCAACATGGGTATGTGCGTGGTAGAAGTGCAGATGATGTTATCGATGGGAACAGGGATAACGGATATGCCTTCCATTCCTGCCGGAACCGTTTTATTTTTTTCGAGTAAAAAGTATTGTATGCCGGAGGTAGCCCCTTGATAAGGTGCGGTCACTTCTACGAGGGTGCCGGCATCAAATTTTTTTACGGTAAAGCCGTGGGCATATTTAAGAGCAACAGTAGTAGTGGGGGTGCCAGGGTTTGCTGTTTGTTTTTTATGACAACCCGATATGCACAGCAACAGTAGAAAAGGAGCGAGGTATTTTTGCATAGGCTTAAAGCTAAAGCGATCGTTTGAAAGCACAAAGATTGTTGAATATTTAGGCAAAAGTGTAAACTGAAATAGTAACTTTAACTTCACGTTGATTGCCCCTTTGAAAAGCATGAAGAAATTAATCATTAAGTGTATTGCTGTTACCGTTTTTGTTTTTTTGACTTTGCTGGCAGTGAACAAACTCACAGATCTTAAAATGTTCAATGCGTTTGACCCTATTTCAACAGCCCTGGCGGAGTTTGAGTTGACGGATTATGTGTTTTCAAAATTAAGGGCGACACCCACTATTGAAGAACGCATCGTGTTAGTAAATTTCCGGAGTGCCTCACGCCGTGAGATGGCTCAAATGATTAGTCAGATCAATCAATATCATCCAAAAGTAATAGGTATCGATAGCTATTTTAATTGTGAAGGGGGTTTATCTGATACAGTTAATTGCCCGCAGCTACTAGACACTCTTGGCAATTTGCTATTAAGTGATGCCATACAACAAGCAGGCAATGTAGTATTGGTGTCAAGGCTTTTGCAGTCGGATTCACTTGCGGAAACAAATACCATTGACGTGTATGATTCAATAGAATATTCCGATCCACTTTTCAGTGATTACGCGTCAAACGCTTATGCGAATTTGATTACCGGTGCAACCTATCAAGAGGATATTAAAATTTGTAAAACATTCAGCCCGCAGATCGGTGTAAATGATACCAATAAAGTGGCCTTTGCTGTTCAGCTGGCTATGCAATATGATTCTGTGAAAACAAAGACGTTTTTGGAAAGGCACAAGGATGAGGAGATAATAAATTTTCGCGGCAATGCAGAGGTCTCGGACGTGAAGATTAAAAGCCTTCGTGAAAAAATGAGCAACACCACCAATTTTCGTTTGCTATGTTTTGTTATAGATTACCCCGCTTTGGTAAATGAAGAATTTGTTCCGGAAATGTTTAAGGATAACATTGTTATCATGGGGTTTATGGGAGATTACTTTGGGGATCCGGCATGGGATGATAAATTTTTCACACCCTTAAATTCAAAAGTTGCCGGTAGAGCCAACCCCGATATGTTTGGCGTGGTTGTTCACGCGAACATTGTAGCCATGATTCTCAATGAGGACTACGTGAATGAACTTGGTGAGTTTATGCAGTTCTTTATAGCATTTATTATATGTCTTGTCAACGTAGCTTTGTTCAATTGGGTGGACACACGGTTTCCAATTTGGTTTGATGGATTGTCTGTGATGATCCAGATTGTTGAGATCCTCGTAGTTTCTGCCATAATTGTATGGGTATTCTCCATAGCCAACTTCAAATTAGACTTAACGCTCACCATTGCTACTATGGCCTTGGTGGGGCCTTGCTTTGATATTTACAAGAGCTTTGAAAATTCACTGTTCCTACGGTTTACCAATAAACATAAGGAAGTATTAACCCCCGAGAACACTGAAATTTCGTAAATTTGACTTCTACCATTAAGAATTAATTATGAAAACAAACAGATTGACCTTAATAACAGCGTTGGTTTTAACCTCCTGCTCAATTGTTTTGGGTCAGGGTTATGCCTTCAAGGTGCTGGCGATAAAGGGAGCTAATGAGGTGAAATCAGGTGATTCATGGCAGCCGCTGAAGACTGGCGCAAGCCTACAATCCACAGATGAGATAAAGCTTGTTGAAAATGCGTATGTAGGGCTCGTCTCATCAAAGGGTAAGCCTAAGGAAATAAAAATTGCCGGCAACTATAAAGTTTCGAGCCTGGAGTCGGAAGTTGACAAAGGAGGCTCAAGTGTATTAACAAAATATACAGATTTCATTTTGAGCAGCAATTCTGCCGAGGCTAAGAAAAACAGGTTAAGTGCTACCGGAGCGGTTCATCGCGGGGCTGAGACTGCCGCCATCCAAGTCATGTTGCCACCTAACCAACACTCAGGTGTTTTCAACCACACAGCTATTATTAGCTGGGACAATAAGACACCAGGACCCTATGTGGTGACGTTGAGAAATATGTTTGAGGATGTATTGACCAAAATTGAGACCACCGAACAGAGCATTGAGGTTGATCTCGGGGATGCAAAATATGCCACCGAGAATGCCATATTGGTAGAGGTAAGTTCTAAGTCAAATCCAAAATTGGCATCTCAACAACATCTCATAAAAAAGCTTACGCCCTCTGATCAAGAGAAAGTTCGTAAATCATTAAGTGAAATAATCGGTGAGGTATCAGAACCTACCGCCTTGAATAAATTGCTGCTTGCTGGTTTTTATGAAGAGAGCAATCTGTTCATTGATGCCATATCTGCCTACGAAGATGCCATCAAATTGGCACCTGAAGTTCCTTATTATAAAGAGGCATACGATGAGTTTTTGTTCCGGCATGGATTGAAAAAATAATCCTTTAGCTCTAATGTATCAAAAAGCCACTCATTTGAGTGGCTTTTGTTTTTGCAGGTAGTTAATTCAAAGGTAATAGAGTAACTTTCGAGTCCTTTCAATTTCTCGCTTAACTATGATAATCATGAATATCAAGATTGGTTTTTTTCTGGTCATGTTGATTTCAGTAAACGGTGTGATGGCGCAGGACTACGCATTTCGTGTATTGGTAAACAAAGGAAATAATGAAGTGAAATCAGGTAATGCC
>JBBRKB010000117.1:0-9944 GCA_038218385.1 Cytophagales bacterium
AAAGTCACAAGTAAATCGGATGACTTCAATGGTGCCGATGTGGAATTTACTGCCGAAGTAGCCACCATAAATACAAACAATGAAAAAAGGGATGGCCACTTAAAGTCAGATGATTTTTTTAATGCTGAAAAATTCCCACAAATAAAATTCAAAGGCAAGCTCGTAAAAGAAGGTGGCAAATATTTGCTTAAGGGTGATTTCACAATGCGTGATGTTACCAAGCAAGTGAGTTTTCCTGTTACGTACGGTGGAAGCATTGACACAGGTAAAGGCATGAAAGCAGGGTTTAAAGTTACAGGCAAAGTTAACCGTCAGGATTACGGGCTGAAATGGTCAAACAAGTTAGGCGGTGGAGAACTGGTGGTTGGTGATCAGGTTGATATCGTTTGCAACCTTGAATTGAACAAATCGTAAACTATATTTGTAAAGCCCTGAATTTCGGGGCTTTACTTTTAATCCTGAAATATGACCCTGGAAGAAGAAATCAAACAGGCAAAGTTTCAAAGTAATAACCACAAGGCTTCACTCAACCTTATTTATACAGCCAATTGGTTGATGGCCAAATATGAGGAGATCATTCGTCCGTATGGCATTACTTCTCAGCAATACAATATCCTTCGCATTTTAAAAGGTCAAAATGCCAACTGTCTCTCGGCAACAGAAATCAAAACCCGAATGCTTGACAAAAGTTCTGATGTGTCGCGCATGTTGGATCGCCTGGAACTGAAAAAGTTAATTATTAAAGAAGTAAGTCGGTACGACAAACGGGCTATTGATGTCAGCATTAGCGAAAGGGGTCTGGCTCTGCTAAGCACCATGTTGAAAGAGCAAGACCGCATGGACGCACTTCTTAACATTTCAGAAGAGAGCGCAGCCATGCTGAGTAACATTCTGGATAAACTGCGGAGTTAAATTTTCTTTAACTCTTGCTTTACAAAATCGATTAGTTCATGAATGTAAGCCCTGCTGAAATCAAACTTGATGTTGGCGGCTTCAAATATTTCAGGAATGGTGCGCATGTATCCCAACTTCAATGCATTTTGATATCCTTCTAATCCTTTCCTGGGATCTTTTCTGAAATTGCGCCAAACCGCGATGGCACCTAACTGCGCCATTCCATATTCGATATAGTAGAAGGGCACTTCATAAAGATGCAATTGTTTTTGCCATAGATAATCTTTTGATTCTTGCAGGCCACTCCAGTCGGTAAGTGTGTCTGTAAACTGATCATATATTTTGTTCCATTCTGCTTTGCGCTGGTCGAGGCTATGGCTAGGATTTTCATACACCCAATGTTGGAATTTATCGATGGTAGCCACCCAGGGAAGTGTCTCAATAATATCTTCAAGATGCTCACGCTTGGCGCGTTTCAATTCTGCTTCATCTGTAAAGAACACATCCCAATGATCCATTGATAATAGTTCCATGGACATAGAAGCGAGTTCGGCAACTTCTGAAGGTGTTGATTTAAAATCGTTGAGCGCAAGATCGCGTGTGAGAAAATTATGAATAGCATGACCGCCTTCATGCATAATGGTAACAACATCACGCAAAGTAGAAGTGGCATTCATAAAAATAAATGGAACCCCAATTTCTGCCAATGGGTAATTGTATCCTCCCGGTGCTTTTGCTTTTCTTGATTCCAGATCCAGATGCCCCATTTCTTTCATAATGGCCAGGCATTGACCCAGGAAGGGATCAAGTCGATTGAAAACTTCTATTGATTTGTCGGTCAATTCTTTCCCGTTGGAAAAGGGCTTCAGTGCTTCCCTTCCTTCAGGATCAACAGCTTTGTCCCACGGACGTAAAACATCAACCGCCAGTTTTTCTTTTCGTTCTTTTGAAAAGTCATTCAACAAAGGAACTACTTCGTTGCGTATGGCATCATGAAATGCAAAACAGTCTTCGGACGTATAATCAAAACGACCAAGTGCTTTAAACATGTAGTCCCGGAAGTTTGGAAAGTCGGCATTGGTGGCCACCTCGTGGCGTAATTGAATGAGCCGTGAGAATAAATCATCGAGTGTGTCTTTGTCTTGCAACCGGCGCTCAGAAATTTTGCGAAATACTTCCTCGCGTTTTTTTCTGTCAGTCGACATTAACATCACACCTGCCTGCTGAAGGGTAAGTTCTTTACCATCAATAACGACAGCCATGGCTCCCGAGAGTTGTGTGTATTTTTGGGTCTCGGTATTAAGCTCTGTATACAACGGTATATTTTTTTCACGGAATATTTCAATTTCCTTTTTAAGGCTTCTGATCAGAATATCATACCCTTGCTGGCTCATCAAATCTTTCAAGAAAATACATTCCGCAGCTTTCTTATTCAGCTTGTCCGCATACGGTGCTATCTCAGGTTGGATTTTTTCTACAAACTCTTGGTAGGATTTACCGTAGGCTTCATTGTCGGTGTAGCATGTCATCTTTATATAGCGCCATGCCATGTCTTCCGATAGTACAGACTCAAGCTCACTCCTATCCTTAAACCATTTTTCAAATGCTGCTACATCTGCAATTGTTCGCGCGAGCAATTCATCAAATAATGGTTTTAATTCTTCCCATGTAGAAATCTTAAAATCATTCTTTAAAAATTTCCGGGCAGGAGCTACGATTTTTTCAACAGCCATATTAATAAGTTTTGAGTGTGGGCAAAAATAGAATTATTCCCCGATTTGGACTTGGGTGACTGGATTAAACAAAATAGGATAATACAGATACCTAATAAATGCCTTTTATGGATAAAATAATATTAAAATGCCGAATAAAGACAATAAACGCCATTTTAAACATTTTGTATAATACATTTTGTATAATACATTTTGTTAAATTTGTAACATGAAATCGTCATGCAATACACAGTCCTACACGGATGATAATAGAAATGCGATTCCATGTGTCCATTAAAAAAAAATTATTAACACATGAAAAAAGCCATAGACAACCCGTTTCCTATTTCCGGCTACCAAGGTCCGGAATACTTTTGTAACCGCGAGGAAGAAGTAAAGTTGTTGCGCGAGGCGCTAATGGGTGGTAGAAACGTTACGCTTGTGGCGCTGAGACGTGTAGGAAAAACCGCTCTGGTTCATCACCTCTTCCATGAGTTGGCTTCCAAAACCAAATGGCTGTTACTCTACGCCGATTTAATGCCCACATCATCATTGGCAGAATTTACAGCTAAACTAACCACTGCTCTGGCTCAGGCATATCCTGAAACAACTTCGATGGGAAAAAAAATATGGTCGTGGATTAAGACCATCAGGCCACAGATTTCTTTCGACTCATATTCGGGGCTTCCCCAAATTTCATTTGACATCACGCGCACGCAAGAGCAACAAGCCACCCTTCACCAACTCTTCACACTATTAGAAAAGTCTGGCACCAAAACCGTTTTAGTTCTTGATGAGTTTCAACAAATAACACAGTATCCAGAGAAGAAAACAGAAGCATGGCTAAGATCTGAAATCCAAAATCTCACATCGGTTAATTTTATTTTTTGTGGCAGTCAGCAACAAGTGATAGCCGAAATGTTCAATTCAACAAAACGTCCATTTTATGCAAGCACACAGATGCTCACCTTGCCGCTGCTTGAAAATAAAACATATCATCATTTCATTGCCAAACACATGAAGAAGGCCGCCAAATTAATTAAGGCTGAAGATATAGATTACCTTTTGAACTGGTGTCGCTCACACACGTATTATGTACAATTGATTTGCAATCGGATTTTTGCAAGCGAAGAGAAAAACCTTTCACGTGATTTCATAAACTTACAAATGGAAAAGATTCTCAAAGAGCAAGAACCCGTCTTCTTTACCTTTCGCGAACTCCTGACAACATCCCAATGGAACTTTTTAACCGCGGTTGCCAAAGAGAAAAGAGTATATGCACCCACAGCACAAATTTTCATTCGTACACATGATTTGGGAACACCCGCCGCTGTGAAACGTTCTCTTGACTCTTTACTACTCAAAGAAATGATTTACCGTCAATTTGATGCCGAAGGAAAAAGTTTCTATCAAGTATATGATGTTTTTCTAAGCCGCTGGCTGGAGCGCAAACTATAAAAAAGCAGTTTAGGAAAATTAGAATCTTTCCTTAATTAGATTTAATATACTTGTAGAACAGTCTACGTGAATTTATATATGTTGAAAATTAAGACCGCCTACATCCTGCTTGTGCTCCTGATAACCGTGGTAAGCGGCATGGCTCAGACCATTCGCATAAATGAGTTCATGGCTTCAAATACCACAACCTTGCAAGACAATAATAACGAGTATTCGGATTGGATTGAGTTATACAATCCTTCAACCAATGCCGTATCACTTCTAAACTGGTCGCTCACAGATGATGTTGGCAATAAACAAAAATGGAAATTCCCCGATGTAACTCTCGGTGCTTCTCAATACCTCATTATTTTTGCTTCCGGAAAAGACTCCAAGGGCGCTCAACTTCACACCAATTTTAAGTTGGATGCGGCTGGAGAATACCTTGCGCTGGTCAATCCACAGGGTGATGTTGTCAATTCTTTTGACCCAGCCTACCCTGCACAATCAACAGATGTTTCATTTTCTTTTTTTGAAAATGAATATGCCTACACATTAACACCCTCACCTGGAAAATTAAATATAATTTCAGGCGGTGATGGACAATTTTTACCCAGTCCAGAATTCAGCCACACACTTGGGTTTTATGAATCACCCTTTAATGTTTCACTGACATCATCCCTTACCAATGGTGAAATTATTTATACTACAGATGGCAGCGAACCAAGCGCAACGAATTCCACTTTATATACTGCCACCATCGCAATCACTACCACCACAGTAGTACGAGCTGCCCTTAAAAAATCCAATAATTTGATTGGCCCCATTTCAACACAAACGTATTTATTTATTGATGATGTCATCCGGCAACCACATAATCCCTCTGGCTATCCTGACATGTGGGGACCGTATACAGCCCTACCAGGTAACGCCATTGCAGACTATGAAATGGATCCGGAAATAACACAAGATCCAAAATATGCATCGAAGATGAAAGAAGCACTTCTTTCTATCCCAACCCTGTCAATTGTAACCGATGCTGATAATTTATTTTCAAAAGATGTCAATGAAAATACAGGCGGCATCTACATCTATACCGGTGCACCCGGCAACAGTGAAATTCCAGAAACCGGAAAGGGTTGGGAACGGCCGGCGTCAATAGAATTTTTCAAGCCCAATGGCACCAAAGAATTCCAAGTTAATTGTGGCATTCGATTACACGGTGGTCATAGCAGGAGACCAGAAAAATCTCCAAAGCATTCCTTTCGAATTGTTTTTAAGGATCAGTACGGAACAACCCGATTGAACTATCCGCTCTTTGGCGACTCTGTTGCAACACGTTTTGATTCATTTGTATTACGTGCGGGTTTTGGAAATACAATCTACCATTGGAACCAAGGTGAACGCCTAAGGATGCAGCATGTGCGCGACCTATGGGCTAAAGACACACAGTTGGCGATGGGCCATCCTTCCGGGCATGGCCGTCATGTACACCTCTATATCAATGGACTTTATTGGGGTATCTATAATCCCACTGAATATTTAGATGAAGAATTTGCCGAATCTTATTTTGGTGGCAACGCCGATGATTATGATATCATTAAAGACTATGCAGAAATAACAAGTGGAAATGGTAGTGCCTGGAATGAATTGATACAACGTGTTGAACAAGATTTAACTGATGATGGAAATTATCAACGGCTTCTTGGAAATAATCCAGATGGCACGCGTAACTTGAGTTATAGTGCGTTGATCGATCCTGAAAATCTTGCGGATTACATGATCTTAAATTTCTATGGCGGCAACACCGATTGGGATCATCACAATTGGGTTGCTATTCGCAATCGCTTACTCACCGATAAGGGATTTATTTTTTTTAGCTGGGATGCAGAGCATGTTTTAAAAAGCTTATCAGCCAACAATGTAAATGAAGACAATGACGGCAGACCAAGTCACATTTTCAGGCGCATGCTTGGTAACGCAGAGTTCAGAAAATTATTTGCCAATCGTGTTCAGTTGCATTGTTATAATGGAGGCGCTTTGACACCCGCTCGTGTTGAACAAATATGGCTAGCGCGATCAAATGAAATTGAAAAATCCATCGTAGCAGAGACCGCACGGTGGGGAGATTACAGGCGCGATGTACACCCCTATGCTACCGAAGGGCCGTTTCAACTGTATACCTATGATGACTGGCTGAAAGAAAAATCATTTCTGGTGACCAAGTACTTTCCAGCACGCACAGCAATTTTTATTGAGCAACTTAAGACAGCTAATTTATTTCCACAAATTGATGCGCCCGAATTATTCCTTAACAACAAGCCCATAACAGATGATCACATAGTGGTTGGTGATAAAATATCCATGACTTCATCCACTGGAATTATTTATTATTCCATTAATGGATCAGATCCAATCCTAGGCAATGGCACCGCTTACGCTTCCCCTCTCACACTTTCTGAATCTACTACACTAAAAGCCCGGACGCTCAGCGGCAATCAGTGGAGTGCGTTAACTGATAAATCATTTTTCATATCGAATGATTTTCAGAATTTAAAAATTACAGAGATTCACTACCACCCACTAGACGAACAAAATAATAATAGCGATGAATTTGAGTTTATTGAATTTAAGAACGTAGGAGAAACGCCTATTGATCTAGCCGGAATTTCTTTAGCAGAAGGGATTACCTTCAAGTTTCCAAATACGTCTTTAATTAAACCAGGGGCGTTTATTGTGTTGGCATCAAATGTTGTTCAATTCAATAAGCGTTATAAAAAATCTGCCTATGGAGAATTTCAAGGCCATCTCGATAACGCCGGAGAAACCATTTCACTCTTCCATAAAGCAGATAAAATTTTATCCATAAAATATGATGACAAGGCACCCTGGCCCGAAGCAGCTGACGGAATGGGCTATTCAATAGTCCCCACCGAATTTAATCCCTCCGGAGATCAAAACAATCCTGTCAAATGGCGAGCTTCACTTAATATACATGGCTCCCCTAGCCGAGACGATGAATTAATTACCGGCATTGAAGAAAACAACATCAATAAAAAAAATATCCTCCTTCAAAATTATCCAAATCCTTTCAATAGGAGTACCACTATTCCTTATGACTTATCCTCAACTTCATTTGTTGACCTGAAAATTTTTGATGTCCTGGGCAGAGAAATTATTACACTCGCGCATGCACAACAAGAGCCTGGCATCCACAATATTCCATTTGCACCTGAAAATCTGCAGCCAGGAATCTACATCTACCAATTAAAGACCGATGCTAAAACGGAAAGAAGACGGATGATTCTGGTAAAATAATCCATTCATTAAAAAATTCGAAATGTCTGGAAGTGGAGGGTAACAGTAAAAAAAGGCTGACATCAGTGCTCACTTAAAAAATAAATTACGAAGCGAAAAAAAATTAATGTCAGCCTTTTAAAAAAAAAATCAATTAGCAAATACTTCGCTGATGTATTCAACAAACTCTTTCCAATCTTTGGGTGATGGAGTACCGTATTGAAACAGGTCGATCAGATGATGAACTATTTCGGGGCGTAAATTGAATTTGACCACCAGCTGGTGAATGAAGTCGATCTCACTATTATTTACCGTTCCATCGGCATAAATCATTTGCATTATATCGAACAACAGATTCATTCGATTGGCAATGCCTTCGGGTATAAATACCTCGAAATTTTTGTGATCCTCTTCTAACAGTTCAGTGATCTGCCAATCCTTTAGTCCCCGTGCTTTGCCTATTTTAAAAACCAGCAATTTTTCATCCTCGTCCAGCAAACCATCCGAAGATGCTATGGAAATCAAATTCCGTAAATAGCTTTTCTTGAATGACGATTTCTGGTGCTCAAAAAATGTCGTCATATTTCCCCCTCGCGTTATGTGTAATATCTTTCTAAACATTTTATTAGATGGACAGCTATTGGCAAACTTGATTCCAAAGAAAAATAGCAAGTCACATATAGGCGAATAGGATTTTAAACCTAACCAAAACTCTTTAATCCCATTATTTGACCCATTCAAAAAAACATTAAAGATTCTGCTTACCTGATTTGAAAATTATCTAAACCAAAATGGGAATTTATGAAACCCAAAAGGGAAGAATAATGCTTATCGCGCACCTCGTTCCTTTCCAAATGTTTTGGTATATTCACTCCTCAATTTTTACTCAAACTACACTATATGAACCCTTCATCATCTAAGAGATGGCCCATTGGCCTGGCTATGCTCATCAGCATTTTAATCATCACGGGCTGCCAAACCAAGCCGGCTGCCGATGTAAAAACCACCGGCAAAATCGAAAAGCTTGACCCCGCGTTTTCAACATTGGTAAAGGATGATGCTATTATAGAAATCATTTCAGAAGGCTATGACTGGAGCGAAGGGCCTTTATGGGTGGAGCCCCATAAGATGCTATTGTTCTCTGATGTACCTCAAAACAAAGTATATAAATGGACAGAAGAAAAAGGTACTGAAGTTTATCTTGATCCATCGGGTTATACAGATACGGAACCTACACTAAGCAAAGAGCCTGGAGCCAACGGCTTGCTCCTTACCAAAGATGGGAAACTTGTACTTTGCCAACATGGGAACCGACAGATGGCAGTTATGAACAGTGACGTATCCTCACCTTCATCCGATTTCACTTCCCTAGCAGATAATTACCAGGGTATGAAATTGAATAGCCCTAACGATGCAGTATTCAGAAGCAATGGTGATTTGTTTTTTACTGATCCTCCATACGGACTTCCTGGTCGTGGCAATGGTGAAGACTCAACGAAGCAAATTCCGTTTCAAGGCGTTTTTAAAGCAACACCTTCTGGTGAAGTGACCCTAATCACCGACAGCATAACACGACCAAATGGCATTGCTCTTACACCTGATGAAAAAACTCTGATTGTTGCAAACTCCGATCATAATAAAGCGATCTGGTACGCCTTTGATCTCGGTGAAAACGACTCCGTTGTTCATGCGCGGATATTTTATGATGCAACCGAAAACGCCAAAGTAGAAAAAGGGGGACCCGATGGATTTAAAATTGATAAGCAAGGAAACGTCTTCGCCTCGGGGCCTGGTGGCATATGGATATTTAATCCGGAAGGTAAAGTGCTAGGTAAAATAAAACTGGATTCGTCCGCTTCCAATGTTGCTCTCGCTGATAATGACAAAACGCTTTTCATCACCAATGACGATAAGGTACTTCGGATAAAAATGCGCTAATGCAGTTAATCGTAGATGCCATAGGCTGGATAGGATCGCTCGCGGTCGTTGCAGCCTATGGCCTTAACAGTTATCAAAAATTAAAATCCAATTCTTTAGCATTTCTCTTACTGAATTTTTTCGGGGGTGTTTTTCTTATCGTGTATTCCATTTATTATACCGCTTACGCGAATACCTTTATCAATGTGGTTTGGGTATTGATAGCCATTCCAGCATTGTTAAATTTGATGCGATCAAAATCAATCTAAACAGTGGAAGCTGCCAAAAAAAATATCCAGGTGCAACGCGGAGTAGCCGTGCTTTCTGTTTTGTTGCTCACGGTAAAGATGATTGCCTACATAATGACCAACTCCGTAGCCATTCTTACCGATGCGCTGGAGGCTATAGTCAATGTGGTCGCAGGTTTTTTTGGACTGTACAGTTTAACATTAGCAGCAAAACCTCGTGATGAAGATCATCCTTACGGACATGGAAAAATTGAATTCATCTCGGCGGGCGTGGAAGGAAGCATGATATTCATTGCGGGTATCATTATTATTTACGAGTCCATCATCAATCTCATTGATCCACATCCAATACAAAAATTAGACGTTGGAATTTTATTGATAAGCGTTACAGCCGTTATCAATTTTATCGTTGGTTACATTAGTGTACGCACAGGTAAAA
>JBBRKB010000118.1:0-9911 GCA_038218385.1 Cytophagales bacterium
TTCCCAAAGTAATTGTTGACATAGCCTCCGGGTGGATATCGATGACGTATGGTTTCATGGGGCCTAATTTTACAACCGTTTCTGCATGTGCAACTTCTACAACAGCCATCATTGATGCAATGAATTACATTCGATGGGGGAAGGCAGATGTATTTGTAACGGGTGGTTCTGAAGCGGCTGTAAATGAAGCAGGCATTGGTGGGTTTAGTGCTATGAAGGCGTTATCAACTCGTAATGATAATCCTCAAACAGCCTCACGGCCTTTTGATGTTGATCGCGATGGATTTGTAATGGGTGAAGGTGCAGGTGCGTTGATACTGGAAGAGTATGAGCATGCAGTAAGGAGAGGAGCTAAAATTTATGCCGAAGTGGCCGGAGGCGGAATGTCCGCAGATGCGTATCACCTAACGGCTACGCATCCTGAAGGAAAGGGTGCCATGTTAGGCATGCAATTGGCATTGGATGATGCAAACTTAAAAGCTTCTGATGTTGATTACTTAAACCCTCACGCCACCTCAACTCCCTTGGGCGATACAAGTGAAATGAAAGCTGTGATAAAAATATTTGGTGAAAATCCTGATCACCTCACCATTAGTGCTACGAAGTCGGCCATAGGTCATCTCTTGGGTGCAGCGGGCGCAGCGGAAGCCATCATTTGTATAAAGGCAATTGAAGAAGGAATTATTCCACCCACCATTAATACAACACAGATTGATCCTGTGATGCCACAAGGACTACATATTATTTTAGGACAAAAAGTGAAGAAGGATATTCGTGTAGCGATGAGTAATACGTTTGGTTTTGGTGGGCATAATGCCACTGCGGTTTTTAAGAAAGTAGAAAACTAAAATCGTAACGTAAACACGGTCTCTACACCCGGTTCAGATGTAACCGTAAGTGATCCGCTGTGCATCTGCATGATTTGACGCGAAAGGCTAAGGCCAATTCCTGATCCCGTTTTCTTGGTTGTGTAGAAAGGAACAAAGATGGATTTGATGGCTTCGCGAATGATGCCAGGGCCATTGTCGATCACCTCAATTTTCACAGAACTATCATCGTACGTGCCAATCAATTTTATCCTCGCGTTGGGTGTTTCACTCAATGCTTCCATTCCATTTTTGATTAAGTTGATAAGCACTTGTTCAATCATTTCCGCATCGGCATTCATGGTCAGGTACTCGGAAGTGCATGTGTATTCAAATTGAATGTCGGTCTTTTTAAATTCCGGCTTCATGAACTGTGCAGCCCTTTCGATTACATCGAGCAACCGAACCATTTTAATCTTTGGCAATGGGAGGGAAGTGTATTCACGGTAGGCGTCAATGAATTTTATCAATCCTCTGCTACGGTTATCAATGGTTGCCAATCCTTCTTTCAAATCCCCCGCGCCTTCAAGGTTTAGTTCATAATGTGTTTCCTTTTCAATGAGGTCATGATCAAGTATTTCTTTTAATGTAGAAGTCAATGATGAGATGGGTGTAATCGAATTCATTATCTCATGACGTAGCACACGTGTCAGGTTTTGCCACGCTTCCAATTCCTGTATTTGTAATTCTGGTTGAATGTTTTGAAGTGTGATAAGTTTGATGGTGTTTCCGCGGATGCGAAGTTCAGTGGCCTGAATGGTTAAATGTAAATCGCGATCACCTTTGTAAAGTGCACTCTTTCCTGGCTCTACATCAAAAATGATTTTGTACAACTGTGGGTTTATCTCCAGGAGTTCTTCAATGTTGTTAATATTTTGAAGGCCAATAAATTTTCGTGCATTGGCGTTCATTAATTGAACATCACCTTCAGCATCAAAAGAGAAAATTCCGGTGCGCACCTGTTGTACCACGGTATTTAAGTATTGCCAATGTTCTTCTTTCTCTGATCTTGTTTTCCTAAAGGCTTCCAGCACTTCATTGAACGCAACATTCAGGTCTTTAAAACTTTTGCCAAGTTTGTTATCGGAAGTAAATCCTGAGATAAAATCTGAATACTTCACAGACTCAAGAAAGCGCGTAAGTTTTTGATTCGTCTGGCTTACGAAGCGAAATATTTCTGAAAGTTGAATAAGTATGATGAGGCCCACCAAAATGGCCGCGAATAGCATGTTGGTCTTGCCGAGCATGTAGATAAGAAGCGAAAGGCTTATGCTCAGGAAAATGACCCTGATGAAAACACGTGTGCGGAAATCTTTGAACATTTGGAAATACCTATGAGTTGTCAGCTTTGAGCTGCGAGTTAATGTGCCGCCAGCAACTCGTTTTGCCTAAAGCTAAAGTTTTAAATGCGTATTTTATAATGTCGGTATTACAGTCCGTGTTTCTCCAGCCTTCGGTACAGCGAAGAACGGGTAAGACCAAGTTCTGTGGCGGCTTGGGTAATGTTGCCATTATATTTTTTTAATACTTTACGGATCAAAAGCTTTTCCACTTCTTCCAGGTTGTATTGCTCTAAGCTTAGCTGGCCATCCTCTTTAGTATTGTTCGTGTTGAAATTAAAATCTTCTGGCTGAAGAACATGGGTGTTGCTAAGAATGATGGCGCGCTCCAAGGCGTGTTGAAGTTCGCGAATGTTGCCTGGCCAGTTGTGTTTATGGAGGCGGGTCATAGCGGCTTCACTTAGCCTGGCTACTTTTTTATTATATTTCTCATTGTAATGATGTAGGAAATGATGGGTAAGCAAAGGAATATCTTCAATGCGTTCGCGAAGGGCGGGGATTTCTATTTCTATGGTGTTGATACGGTAAACTAAATCTTGTCGAAAGCGATTTTCCTTTACCATTTCATAGAGCGGCATGTTAGTGGCGCAGATCAACCGAATGTTCATGGGTGTTTCTTTATTGGCCCCCACCCGACTTACTCTTCTATTTTGTATTACGGTAAGGAGCTTGGCTTGCAACGGCATAGACAAGTTCCCAATCTCATCAAGGAATAGCGTTCCGTTATTTGCCAATTCAAATCTACCCGCGCGGTCTTCTTTTGCATCGGTAAAGGCACCTTTTTTGTGACCAAATAATTCGCTTTCAAAAAGTGTCTCGGTTATCGAACCTAAATCAACGCTCACAAAATTTTCATGTTGTCGCGATGAGTTTCGGTGTATGGCTCGCGCGATTAATTCTTTACCCGTGCCATTTTCTCCCAAGATCAATACATTGGCATCTGTTTTAGCAACACGATCAATGGTTTGAAATATTTTTTGCATTGATGCACTTTGTCCGATGATATCTTTGTATCGATCGTTAAGAGCTTTGTTGATCTCCTGATTTTTTATTTTAAGGTTTTCCACTTCATCCCGTGACTCACGGAGGCGCATGGCAGCGTAAATAGTAGCCAAAAGTTTTTCATTCTCCCACGGTTTCAAAACAAAATCAGTAGCGCCGGCTTTGATGGCTTTCACGGCCATCTGTACATCACCATACGCTGTAATCAAAACCACTACAGCAGAAGGATCCAACTCGAGGATTTTCTCCAGCCAATAGTACCCTTCACTACCGCTACTCACATCTTTGGTGAAATTCATGTCGAGCAAGATCACATCGTAATCTTCATGGTTTAACAAAGAAGGAATTGCCTCTGGATTTTTTTCTATATCCACCTGAGCAAAATGTCTTTTCAAATGCATTTTAGCTGCCTTCAATAAATCTTCATTGTCATCTACAATCAGGATTTTTCCACTCTTTTGTTCCATGTATTTACAATTGAATATGTAATGTCGTTGACTTAAGCTGTGTTTTATGGCCTCACCTCACCTCTCCAAAAGAGAGGATTAGAAGAGCTTTAAGTCAACGACATAAATTGAATATGTATCACTTTCAAACAGTATTGTCCGTTTCTGGGCGAAGCGTATGGCAAAGGCTGTACCGAAACCATGAGCTAGGTATACTGCCCGGAAACAGAGAAAAGACATTAAGGTAATTAAAATTTGCGTCCGTATGCGGACAGATGCGTTCAATGATGAACGCAAAATATTCGTAATATTGGTTTTAAACCTGATTTAGCGACTGGCACACTTGTTGGCAATGGGGTTCCGGTTCCAATGCGAAACTCCGATAGCCCAAAAGAAAAAACAGAATGGATAAGAAAATTGAGAAGAAGAATTGGACGTTGAAAAAGATTGCCATGTATGGAGGCATCCTACTCTTTGTGGCTTTTGTAGGCTACCAATTTATTTTTGCCGACAGGCGATCAAAGCTTCGGGTGGAAAAAGATAAGATCACAATATCAGAAGTTAAGCGCGGAATTTTTCAAGAGTACATACCCCAGACCGGAGCCGTTGAACCGGGCCGCACGGTATACCTCGATGCTATTGAAGGTGGAACGATAAAAAGAATTGTTGCCGAGAGCGGCGCGATGCTAAAACCCGGTGATGAAATTTTGGAGCTCAGTAACCTGAATCGCGAACTAGCCGTCTTATCGCAAGAAGCCTCTCTTAATGAAAGTATCACCCGGCAACGTGACACCCGGTTAAACATTACACGAAACGATTTGGAGCAACGCCAAACATTGGCATCCATTGAAAACCAACTGGCTATTTTGAAGCCTCAATATGATAGACAAAAACAACTCTTTGAAAAAAAACTGATATCAAAACAAGATTTTGAAAGAACAGAAGCCGACTATAAATATAATATCCAACGGAAGGATATTACGTATGAGGTATACCAAAAAGATTCTGTTAGCCGAATACGTCAGCTGCGCGAGTTAGATGCCGCTGAGAGACGAATGAGTTTAAGCCTTGAAGGAGTAGGGCAGATACTTGATAACCTCACGATTCGTGCGGCCATTGAAGGACAACTTTCCCGACCACAATTAGAGGTTGGCCAAAGCATCAACCAAGGGCAACGGCTTGGACAGATCGATGTGTTGGGAAGTTATAAGGTACGTGTACCAATTGATGAAATCTATTTGCCACGTATTGTTCAGGGGCTGCATGCCACCACAAGTTTTGCGGGTAAGGATTATGAATTGGAAATTGCTTACATCTACCCGACTATCCAAAACGGAAGATTTGAAGTGGACATGAATTTTGTTGGCGAAACACCTGATGGAATTCGAAGAGGTCAGTCGCTGCGCCTTCATATTGAATTGGGTAAGTCTTCAGAAGAGTTGTTGCTGCCCGTAGGTGGCTTCTATAAAGATACAGGTGGAAATTGGGTTTTTGTTTTGGATGGAACTGACCGAGCCATTAAACGTGATATTAAATTGGGAAGAAAAAGCGGTGCAGAGTATTTTGAAGTGTTGGAAGGTTTACAACCCGGCGATCGGGTGATTACATCTTCCTATGAAAACTTTGGAGACAATCAAGTTTTATTATTAAACTAAATTATAAAAGCATATATTAATACGTAATACAGAAGCCATGATAAAACTTAATAACTTAGAAAAGGTGTACACAACAGAAGAAGTTGAAACCACCGCATTAAATAATATTAATGTTGAGATAAAAGATGGTGAGTTTGTCGCCATTATGGGGCCTTCAGGATGTGGTAAGTCTACCTTGCTCAACATTGTGGGCTTGCTTGATAACCCTTCCGGTGGAGAATATTATTTTGGTGAGCACGAAGTTGCAAAATATTCTGAGCGTCAGCGCGCGCAACTTCGTAAGGGTTCTATTGGTTTTGTATTCCAGAGTTTCAATCTTATTGATGAACTCACTGTTTTTGAAAATGTAGAACTTCCCTTGTTGTATTTAAAAGTTCCGGCAGGCGAGCGTAAGCAACGTGTGGAGGCTGTACTGGAGCGCATGAACATTATGCACAGAAGAAACCATTTTCCGCAACAACTATCAGGAGGTCAGCAACAACGTGTCGCTGTCGCCAGGGCCATTGTGGCAAAGCCGAAAGTAATTCTTGCCGATGAACCTACAGGTAATCTTGATTCCGCCAATGGTGAAGAAGTAATGAAGTTACTTTCTCAATTAAACGAAGAAGGCACCACCATCATCATGGTAACTCACTCTCCCTATGATGCCAATTATGCACACCGCATCATCAACTTGTTTGATGGTAAAGTAGTAACCGAAAATATCAAAGAACATTTTCATGTGTAGCCTTTAGTAGTTGCGAGTCGCGAGCTGTTAGCTACCAGCTGTGTCTCACATGCACGCTACCACAAAAATTATAATGGCGTGCCCCTCGTGCCTCGGGTCGGGCTTTCCGCTGCAAGTCCTCGGGGCGGCAAGCGTGTACGCGTAATGAAAAGATAACGTGGCCCCTGCGGGCTTTCCGCTGCAATCCCTCACGCTGCGCATCACACGACTATTCGTGCCATGACAAATAAAATGTAGAAAGTAAATTCCCAACGCAACCCCATACCTTATGTTCAAAAATCATTTACTTATTACCCTTCGAAGCATGATGAAAAACAAATTGTTCATCATCATCAATGTACTGGGTATGGGTGTAGCAATTGCCTGCTGTGTAGTTGCCTACTTTGCCAACGAGTTCGATGCCAACTTTGACATGATGCATAAAAACCGGGAAACGATCTACCGCGTAAGTTCCATGCGTTCGTTTCAAGATGAGGTAAAGCGGTTTGGGTATGCACCATTTCCACTGGGAGAAGTGGTATCAAAAACGATGAAGGATGTTGATCGGTCTACACGCTATTTTTATTCGAACTCAAATTTTAAGCGCGACAATGATCTTTTTGACTCCAATCTATCATACGTTGATCCTGATTTTTTTAAAATGTTTTCGTTTGATTTTATTGTTGGCAGCGCAAATGAACTGACGGATAGAACAAACGTGGTAGTAAGCGATGACATGGCCATACGATTATTTCGCACACCTGAAGAAGCGTTTGGGAAAACGATAACACAGGTATGTGGAAATGAGTTGATAGAGCGCACCATTAGTGGCGTGTTTAAAACACAACCGATGAATTCAAGTTTTATGGATAGGAATGGTTCTTCCTATACCAATTTTGAAAATTACAAAGACGAGCAAAAGGGTATCGTGGCAGACGATTGGAAAAATGAGGCTACCTTATTTGTACAAATAAAAGACGCTACTAGGGTAGATGTAGTACGCAAAGAATTACAAAACTTTAAAAAGAACAACAATTCAGTAAGGGAGGATTTTCAGATTGCTGAATTTGCCCTTGATCCGTTAACCACTATGGGTCACGTAGATCGTGCAGAGGAAGTGCGCGCCTGGACGCGCAATGCTCCGCCAGCCTCTGCCATTGTTGGATCTGGTATGATGGGTATTTTGATTTTGTTGATTGCCTGTTTCAATCTCACCAACACCGCCATTGCCACCTCGTCAAGACGCCTAAAGGAAATTGGCATTCGAAAAGTAATGGGAAGCATGCGTAAGCAATTGATCCTTCAGTTCCTAGGCGAGACTATGTTCATTTGTTTCCTTGCCTTACTTGTGGGTATAGGCCTTGCCGATGTTTTGGTAGGTGGTTGGAACTATTTATGGGTAGAAATGCGACTCACACCAAACTACACAGATAATCTTCCCTTTATCGGTTTCTTGGTTGGCGTCTTGATTGTAACCGGTGTATTGGCGGGAAGTTATCCAGCTTTTTATATCAGTAAGTTTGAGCCTGTAAGTATTCTAAAAGGAAAGGCAAAGTTTGGCGGAACAAATGTTTTTACAAGAACATTGCTAGGCTTGCAGTTTGCCATTTCGCTTATCGCCATCATCAGTGCCATAGGGTTTATTCAAAATGCAAACTTTCAACGTGATTACGATTTAGGTTTTAATGCGAACGGAAATGTGATAGCCTGGCTTGATCAGCCCAATGAATTTAATGGTTATCGTGATGCAATTCAATCCAACCCCGATGTACTATCACTGGCAGGCGCCAACAGCGGAATTTTTTCGAACCGCTCTCATGAACCCGTGAAGTATGAAGCGAACCAAGCCGAAGTTGACATTATTTCGGTAGGTGATAATTATTTAAATACCATGAACCTTACGTTGCTTGAAGGTCGTGATTTCAGCAAAGATTCAGAGACGGATCAACAAGAATCTATCATCATTACAAAACAGATGGCTGATCTCTTCGGATGGGACACGCCTCTGGGGAAACAAATAGTTTGGAAAGACACTGTTAAACTTTTTGTGGTAGGTGTGGTAAAAGATATTTACACCTACGGACTATGGCGCGAAAAGGAACCGATGATGATACGATACATTCTCCCTGAGAAGTACACCCAAATTGTGGTAAGCGCAAAGGCAGAGAATGTTTCATCCTTAAATAAATCAATGAGCGAACACTGGAGTGATATTTTCCCCAATAGATTGTACAACGATCAAATGTTGATTGCAAATACCGATCAGGCAATTGAAGTAAACAACCACATTGTCTATATGTTTCTTTTTGTTGGGCTCATTGCCTTGATACTTTCTGTTACCGGATTGTTCACTCTTGTTTCATTAAACATTATTAAACGCACCAAAGAGATTGGCGTTCGCAAAGTGTTGGGCGCTTCCATCGGTAGCATCACACGTATTGTGAATGCAGAGTTTGTTATCATCCTAGCCCTAGCGTCTGTTTTAGGATGCGCCGCGAGTTACTACTTTATTAATGGCTTAATGGGAAGTATCTGGCGTTACTATCAAAGCTTGAACGTCGTTTCATTTAGCCTTGCTGTTACCGTTCTTTTTGTGGCTTCGTTTGTAGCCATCGGCTATAAGGTATTCACCGCAGCATCACTCAACCCGGTAGACACCTTACGAGACGAATAGAAGCAAAATTTTCATCTATAAAATTTACGACCATGATCAAAAATTATTTTAAGGTAGCCTTCCGAAATATCATGAAGCATAAATTCTTTTCTGCTATCAATATTTTGGGGATGACCATCGGTGTAACAGCTTGCTTGTTCCTGATCCTTTACATTGCCGATGAATTAAGTTACGATCAATTTCACCAAGATGCTGATCGTATGTATCAGGTTGGCTTACATGGCAAAATTGCCGGACAAGATATCCGAACAGCCAGCACATGCCCACCGCTATACAGGGCAATGGCAGAAGAAATTCCAGATGTTGAGGAAACCACACGATTGGCAAACAACAGCGGCCAAGTAGTAAAATATGAAGACAAAGCTTTCACTCAGGATAAAATTTTTTGTGCTGATTCAAACTTCTTTAGTTTTTTTTCTTTTGAATTGATAAAGGGTGACCCCACTACCGCTTTGAAAGAACCCAACAGTGTTGTCATCACACAGGCGATGGCCACAAAATATTTTGGTAATGAAGAACCGATGGGAAAAATTATTTCCATGGGCGAGTTCAAGGCTGTGAAGGTTACAGGTATTGCGGCCGAATCTCCATCCAATTCGCACGTGCATTTCGATATGTTGTTGTCGAGTGTTACACGCGAAGATTTGCGCAGCGAACGATGGCTTAATAATTATCTCTATACCTATTATAAGTTACAACCGAAAGGTTCGCTGGCAAATGTAGAAGCACAACTCAAGCAAATGGTGACCAAATATGTTGGGCCGGAAGTAGAGCAGATGATGGGCATCAACATGGCACAGATGGAGGAACAAGGTGGCGAATATGGTTACTTCAACACCAAGCTTACTGACATTCATTTGCGCTCTGAGGCTCGCGACAGTATAGAACCCGCTGGCAACATTACTTACGTTTATTCCTTTGGTGCCATCGCCTTGCTGATCATTGTTATTGCGTGTATCAACTTTATGAATTTGTCTACTGCTCGCTCATCAGGCCGTGCGAAAGAAGTGGGCTTAAGAAAAACATTAGGTTCTCTACGTGGGCAAATGGTTGGACAGTTTTTAACTGAATCCACCCTTTACAGTTTGGCTGCTGTTTTATTATCAATGATAGCATGTTATACCTTGATGCCTTACTTCAACACCTTGTCCGGTAAAACGTTGGGCATGGATACGTTGATGCAGCCTGCCTTCCTTATGGGTATTGTCGGATTGATTTTCTT
>JBBRKB010000119.1:0-9851 GCA_038218385.1 Cytophagales bacterium
TCAATCTTGGCTATTCATTCAAATTGTTACATTACCACAAATCCCTGTTACATACTAGGCAATCCTTTTCTAGTTATATGCGCATCTTTGATGCAAGGATTCCTGGGGGGGTGAGAGTTTTGCGTCCGCGGCAGCAATCGTTCGCTGTTCGTTGGGCTTTAATTGGGGATAATCATTCGGCTTTGATCATTTATTCTCTGCAAAGTTTTCACCCTCCCCGGTAAAATCCCTATATTTAGCGCTTACAACTTTATCTTTTTTCTAACCAAATGAACAATCTGAGGACGTGCCTGGCCTTCTTCTCAGCCTTAGAAGACGGCAATGTTGGGCAAATGATCACCCTTTGTAAGAAAGACGCTGTGGTAGATTTTGAACCGTTGGGCACCTATTTCAGCGGCTCCATTGAGGGAATAGGAAAAATCGTGTGGTCTGCTTTTACCGAAAGCTTCCCCCGCCTGAAAATCCAATTGAAAGATATTACCTGGATAAATGAAGGCATGGAGGCAAACTGTATTGTTAACATCCAGGGAATCCAATTATTTCCTTTTATTGACATTACCGATAAAGGAAAGATTCTAGACCTGGATCATTCGTTTACGCTCGACTTCGACTCTGAATCCCAAATAGAAAAGGTCACTGTTACATGGGACCACAACCAATTTAAAAAACAACTTACCTGGGAAAAGTCGCGGTTCTAACTTTAGCCGACGTTGGCCAAAATTCGTTTGTTTATTCTTTTTATAAGAGATGGGCCTTCATAAATAAAGCCTGTATAAATCTGCACCAGGTCGGCACCAGCATTCAATTTTTCTTGCGCATCCTGAGGAGACATGATGCCGCCCACAGCAATTAAGGGATAGCCAGCACCTAACTTTTCACGCAGATACTGTATCACTTCCGTCGACCGGTTTGTTAAGGGCTGACCGCTCAATCCTCCAGCACCTATTTGTTTTAACCTCTCATCGGGAGTTTTTAAATGCGCACGTGAGATAGTAGTGTTGGTGGCAATGATTCCATCGGTTTCCGTTTCTTTTACAATTTTGATAATATCATCTAACTGCAATGTTGACAGATCAGGAGCAATCTTTAAAAGTATCGGTTTTGGTTTTGGCTTAGCCGCGTTGAGTTCTTTTATAGAGAAGAGAAGTTTGCGTAACGGCTCTTTCTCTTGCAAGTCGCGAAGGCCTGGCGTATTGGGTGAGCTTACATTGATAACGAAGTAATCAACATGTTCATAAAGTTGCTCATAACAATAAGCATAATCATCAAAAGCTTTTTCTAATGGTGTCATTTTATTTTTGCCAATATTGCCACCAACAATCACGCGCGACTTTCTGTTTTTTAGCTTTTCCACTGCTTTTGAAACACCGTTGTTATTAAAACCCATACGGTTGATCAAGGCTTTATCTTTTGGTAAGCGGAACAGGCGCGGTTTGTCATTGCCCAGTTGTGGCCGAGGCGTTAACGTACCTATTTCGATAAAGCCAAAACCGAAGCAGGAGAGCTCATCAATCAGCCTGGCATCTTTATCAAACCCTGCAGCAAGGCCGACCGGATTGCTGAAGGTCAAGCCAAGGATGTTCCGTTCAAGGCGAGGGCTCTTTTTTTGATAAAGCAACTTCAGCAGCCCGTTAAAGCCAGGAATTTTTGATTTAATTTTTAAAATAGAAAATACCATGTGATGTATTTTCTCCGGTTCAATTAAGAAAAATAAGGGACGAATTAACTTGTACATAGGGGCGCAAAGATAACATGGAAATCAACTCTGTAACCATTCTTGATTTCTAATTATGTTTGTCGATACTTTAACCTTAACAAAATGAAAAGATAGCTTTAATGATTCTATTGACGGTGGCAGTAGCTACCGTGAGCAATGCACAGACCCCCATTAGAATTGGGGGCCACTTGGGTTATGCGTCAGACATTGAACAGCCGGCCCATTGGGTTTATTGCCGAATTTATGATCAACAATAAAATGGGCATCTCTCCTGATTTTACTTTCTATTTTCCCAAAAAAAACAGAAATATTAAAACGTCTTGGTATGAAGTGAATGGAAATTTCAACTATTACTTTGTCACGGAGATAAATTTTCACCTGTACGGACTAGCCGGGCTTAACGTGACCAACGCTCGCAGTAAAAACACAAACAATGGCGATGTGTATTTTTCAAACAGCGAACTCGGCCTTAACCTGGGATTCGGTTTCAACTTTGCTGCCGCCAATAAGGTGATGCCCTTTAGCCAGATAAAATATGTGGTGAGCGATTATGATCACGCGTCCATCATCTTTGGTGTGAAAGTGCGGGTGAATTAATAAGTAAATATCTTGACGAAAAAATCCGGAGCGCTGCGTGTGTTCCGGATTCTTCATATTACAAAAAATTAATAATTCACTTCCTCTTTCCGTTCCTACCCGGAAACTTCTTAAACATCTTGGTGATCATACTATCAAAGACCTTATCAACATCAGGATTGGTGAGATTGGCTTTACTCTCAGCAGACCAGATAGGTGTAGTGGATGATCCTTTTGTCATCTCCAGCATAAACATGCTCGTGCTATGTTCATTGCTCCAATACCTTCCTTTATCTACATTGGCAGGGTCATTCACCGGAGCCTCTCCCAAGGGACCAAGTTTGCCACCTTCCGTGACATTGTACGCACTTGCCACATAACTTATCTTCAATTGTGCAGTTGAATCTTCTATGTATCGATATCCCTTTAATTCCAGTTCACGCTTTACAGATGCTTTTACAATTTCGAACAATGTATCATCCGTTAGTGCACGTTCATCTTTTGGTATCGTGAACTCACCTTTCAACACCGTGAATGTTTCCGATGCCGCGTAGTCAGTATTTTTATTTACATGAACCGTAACAGACTGTGCTAAACCAAAATGGAAACCAGGCCAGATTATTACCAACAACAACTTTAGGATCATTTTCTTCATGGAAGAAAGATACACATAAAACGATTGTAGTGTGGTGAGCTTACTAGCTTCTTGGATGAAATTCTTTTATCACCTGTTTAAGGTAATCACGATCGAGGTGGGTGTAAATTTCCGTGGTCGTGATCGACTCATGTCCCAGCATTTCCTGAACTGCCCGAAGGTCAGCACCACCCTCCACAAGATGTGTAGCAAACGAATGCCGAAAGGTGTGCGGGCTGATGGTTTTCTTTAAACCAATATGGATGGCTAGATTTTTAACAATGGTAAAAATCATCACGCGCGTGAGCTTACGTCCATTTCGGTTTAGAAAAGTAAACGACTCAAAACCTTTTTGAGGAAGTTTGTGTGGATGCTTTCCTCGTATTTCATCAATATAAATTTTTAAGTACTTCATGGCGTCACGACCGATCGGCACAAGGCGTTCCTTATTTCCCTTCCCGATGACACGAAGAAAGCCCAGATCAAAATAAATGTTATTGAGTTTAAGTTCTACCAACTCAGTCACCCGCAGTCCTGAGCTATACAAGACTTCAACCATCGCGCGGTTGCGCCCACCTTCCGCAGACGACATGTCTATTGACTCCAATAATTTTTCAATCTCATGATAGCTTAATGTATCGGGTAATTTCCTTCCTAACTTCGGCCCCTCCAATAATTGTGTAGGGTCTTTGTCAAGAATTTCTTCAAACATTAAATATTTATAAAAACCCTTGAGCCCGGAAAGGATACGTGCCTGACTGTGTGCGCTCATGCCCAACTCATTTACATATTCCAAAAAGCCTTGCAATACTTTAGTCGTAACCTGTACAGCAGAAACACCATTGTGTTTTAATTCGATGTATTGTTTCAACATACCCACATCATGCAGATAGGCCTGGATGGAATTGTCAGCGAGCGAGCGCTCCAGCTTTAGATAATTTTTAAATTGTTTGATGTGTAAGTCCCACATGGAGTGAACGATCATCGGCACAAGGTACAAGGTGAAATGGTGAGGTACAAATTGAGGTACGAGGTTGGAGGTACGAAGTACGAGGTAGAGGGACAGGGAAATACGCCTGCCTGCGGTAGGCAGGAATTTCAAATGACGAATCAATGTCGTTGACAAATTTGGGGCAATTCGCAAATGGTAAAGCATCCTTAAATGTTTTAGTATCTTCGCGATAGAATCTGGCAGCCAATTGCTTTTATGAAAATACAAATCATCAACGGACCGAACCTCAATCTTCTGGGCAAACGTGAACCAACAGTTTATGGCAATCAAACTTTTGAAGACTATTTCCAGGAATTGAAAAAACGATTCACATCTATTGAGCTGCATTGCTATCAATCTAATGTGGAAGGTGAGATCATCAACAAACTCCATGAAATGGGTTTTGATTTTGATGGTATTATCATAAACGCCGGAGCGTACACCCATACATCGGTTGCCATTCATGATGCCATTGGCTCCATAAAAACACCTGTGGCTGAAGTACACATATCCAACGTGTATGCCCGGGAAGAATTCAGGCACAAGAGTTTGATCACATCCAAATGCATCGGTATAATTTCAGGCTTTGGCATGGAGAGTTATGCTTTGGCAATTCAGTACTTTCTGGATCGCAAGCCATAATCATTCCCGCCCATATTGTAAAGTATTGGAGTATCCACAATTCGCTTGCACCGGGCAACAACATCCTGTTATCTTTAATCATCAAAATTAACTGACATAAAATGGAAAGAGTAATCTTTATCCTTATCGTAATAATTTATTTAAATCCATTACCAAGTTTTTCGCAGTCATCACCCAACAGCGTTGAGGAGATGAAATTAAAACTGAACGAGGACGGCAGCCATTACCTTAAGTGGACATTCATGAATCAAGTGTGGTTGCGATATAATCAAAGCAACCCTGGCTCAACCGTGTTGGGTGATCCAAGTACCGAAACATTTGATATCGGATTACGCAGGACACGTATACAGTTTTTTGGCCAGATCACTGACCATGTGTTTTTCTATACACAGTTTGGTCAAAACAATTTCAACTATTTGGCGGGTCAAAATTCATCCAATAGCGGCAACCGAAAAGTACAGGCATTCTTTCACGATGCATTGGGTGAATACAAAGTATGGAAAGACAATGATATACTGAAGCTTGGTGCTGGACTTACTATCGCTAACGGACTGTCCCGTTTCAGTCAACCAAGTGTGGGCACCATCATGACGACAGACGTCCCTGTGTTTGCGCAAGCAACTGTAGATCAGATTGATGAATTCGCCAGAAAGCTAAGTGTGTATGCACGCGGGCAATTGGGCAAGTTTGATTACCGTATTGTAATGAGCGATCCGTTCCCCATCACATCAACGGGAAGTGTCCCACCTCCTATTGCCAGCAACGCAACGTTTGCCCAAGACTCACATCACAAACAATATCAAGGATTTTTTATGTACAATTTCTTTGATAATGAAACACACACAACACCCTACATGCAAGGAACCTATTTAGGAAAGAAAAAAGTATTCAATATTGAAGCAGGCTTTATCTCACAACTGAATGCTACCTGGACTACACCTGACAATGGCGTGACCACCCACTATCATGATCTTAATCTTTGGTCAGCTGCCTTCTTTTATGATGCACCAGTTAATACAGAAAAGGGCACAGCACTTTCTGCTTATGCAGGATATTATAACCTTGACTATGGCCCAGGATACTTGCGCTACAATGGAATCATGAATCCATCGTCAGGAATTACGAATGGCCCAGCAGCAGGAAGCCAGGGAAATGCTTTTCCCATGTTTGGCACAGGGAAAGCAATCTACACGCAAGTAGGGTATCTCTTAAAACAAAATTTGTTGGGCGGTAACGGCGGCACATTCATGCCCTATGCTTCTTTGATGAGCGCCGATTATGAAAGCTTGTCAAGCAGGATGAATGTCTATTCTGTTGGTATCAACTGGTTGTTGAATGGACATGGTAGCAAATTCTCTTTGGATTATCAAAGCCGGCCCGTGTATGATAATAAGGACGGTGACCATGTGAAGACAGACCGCAAGGGACAAATCGTTTTACAATATCAAATTTCTATATAGATCGTTTAGTTTGTTTAGTAAATGGCCGGGTAATCTATCCGGTCATTTTTTCTTTTTCGTACCTGTCAGTTGGATTACGTGCGTAAGGAATACCCGATAAGTGATTAAAAACGAAGGGGTTCAAACGGAGTATTTGCGCTAGTTTTGTGGCATGTTTAGTTTCAAAGAAATTTTTTCTGTTTCCCTTATTCTTTTTTCAGTGATCGACATTTTGGGATCGATCCCCTTCATCATCAGCATTAGAAAAAGAGAAGGAAGGATATACGCGGAAAAAGCCACCTTGATTTCGGCTGGGCTAATGGTTCTTTTTCTTTTTCTTGGACAATCTATCCTTAAATTATTTGGATTGGATGTGGCCTCATTTGCGTTGGCAGGTTCCATTGTCATTTTTATTGTTGCCCTTGAAATGATATTAGGCATCACCCTTATCAAAGATGATCCCGATGCAAAGGGATCCGGATCTATTGTTCCTTTAGCATTTCCATTAATAGCAGGAGCAGGAACACTCACCACCATACTTTCGCTCCGTGCTGTTTACCAAGAGTTAAACATCCTGGTCGGCATTCTACTGAACTTGATTTTTGTGTACGCCGTGTTACGTTCATCCGGATGGCTGGAAAGAGTAATTGGTAAATCCGGATTTGCTGTGCTTCGAAGAGTATTTGGCGTTATCTTGCTGGCCATTGCTGTCAAGATATTTAAGTCAAATGTATTTCCTTCATGATTAGAATGTATACCGATGGTGCCGCACAGGGAAATCCCGGCCCGGGTGGATATGGTGTTATCTTAAAATTAGATGCTCATTATAAAGAGTTATCGCAAGGATACCGGCTCACAACCAACAACCGTATGGAACTTCTTGCTGTTATCAAAGGCCTTGAGGCAATTAAAAAAGAAGGCACACCTGTCACTATCTATTCAGACTCCAAATATGTAATTGATTCCATCGAGAAAGGATGGCTGTGGGGATGGGTAAAGAAAAATTTTGCCAAGAAAGCAAACCCTGACTTATGGCAACAATACATTCCGTTGCATAATAAATACAAACCAAAATTCATTTGGGTAAAAGGTCACGCCGGACATCCAGAAAATGAACGCTGTGACGTACTTGCTGTGATGGCCGCCAATGGTGGAAATTTGTTGGTGGATGGGGAGTATGAGCGAACAAAAGCTTAAGGCACCAGAACCCACTTTCTAATAAAAGAAATTTTGTAACTTGAGGATTAATCAAATTTGATATGGGTACAGTTGAGAAAAAGTCAGGGAGGAAACCTGCTCAAAAGAAGAGCGCCAATAAACGTATCGTTAAATTGACTGACAAGAGAAAAAATGCAATAGAAAAGGCTATTTCCTTTTGGGAAGCACATTCGGTTGATATGAATGATTTCAAATTCAACCAAGAAGAAGCAAATGCCCGATAATAATTTTTTAGATACAAATGTGCTGCTCTATACGCTTGACTCCAATTCTAATAAACAAAAAACAGCCTTTGATATTTGGAGACAAGGAATAACTATTAGCACCCAAGTGGTAATGGAATTCACCAACATCTGCCTTAAAAAGTATAAATTCACCAAGCAACAAGCTTTTGAAAATTCATTGAATGTAATGGCAGGTGCGACAGTCAAATCGATCTCTGAAAAAAACAGTAAGACAGGCATTTGATATTTCCAGTAAACATGGGTTTAGCCATTGGGACAGCCTTATAATAGCCTCTGCTTTAGAAGCCGGCTGTACTACATTATACTCCGAAGACCTTCAGAACGGACAGGTTATAAATGGTAAATTAAAAATTCAAAATCCATTTGCTAAAAAAGTTGATAGCGATAGGTGACCAATGAAGAAATTAAATCAATTGCAATAATTCAAACTAAAATTCATTTGGGTAAAAGGCCACGCGAGACATCTGGAAAATGAAAGGTGCGACCAGCTTGCCGTGGTGGTTGCTAATGGTGGGAATTTGTGAGTTGATGGGGAGTATGAGGCATTGAAGGAGCGGGGTTACCGCAAGCACAAAGTACAATTCATAAGGAAAATTAAGCTCGCATCAATTCGTCCTTGTTAATACTTCCACCATCAGTATCCCATATCTCTCAAGTTCTTCCATAATCGGAATATATAATTCATCAGAAACCGGAATAACAACTCCTCGCGATTTAATTTTTCCTAACAATAAATTCTTAGCTGCAATGCCAAGTGGCAAGCCAACCGCTTTTGCCATGGCTGTTTTTACATTATCTTCTCCCTTCACTACCAGATATGCTTCTACTGTTTTCTCGCTACCCTCCTGCATATAACCGAACCGATGCCACATCACAATCATGTCTTTATCGTGCGCGGTGAGGCTCCACTTCTTATTTAAAATGTGTTCGAGTAGTTGAGCCGGCGTACCTTCCGTTAATCCGATAGGTTCATCTTCAAAAAATCCAGACCACTGTAAACAATTCATGGCGTGGCTATCGATTGCCAATTTAAATTGATTGCAGATTTTTTCTTCGACAGAAACGGAAATATGGTAGGGTAGAAATGAATTCATAAACCCCCGATGAGTCATATGTTCTACGCCTTCCATTTTATAGGTATCATCACAAGAGCCGAGTTGCACGAGAATATTCCAGGCAGAACAAAATCCTTCATAGCGCAATGTGCCCCTGATCATCGTCTTCAGGTTGCTCAATCCGTAGGTTGTTTTATATTTTAAAGAGTCACGGTTTGGGTATCCTTCAAAAACACCCACACCCGGAACATGCACTTTGGTTAGCCTTTCAAACAACTGTTGATAGGATACATATTTATAATCATCACTCTCTAAAAATAATGCAGTGCCCTGTCCGGCCAAAACAACATTACGTGGGTTCCAGGTAAATTTATAACGCCACGGATTTTCAACATCCGTATCGGGTGTTATCAACCCGCCGGTAAAAGATTCAAACGAAGTAATGACTCCACCTTTATCTGTGATGGAATTAATAATCTTCATCGCACTCATGTGATCGATACCTGGATCAAGGCCACACTCATTGAGAAACAACAAATCTTTTTCCATAGCCTCCTCATGAAGTGATTTCATTTCATCAGAGACATAACTTGCAGTGAGCAAATGTTTCTTAAACAGTAGGCATAGTTTGGCAATGGTAGTGTGAAGGGCGGCAGGCAACATGGAGATTACTACATCTGCTTCGTTAACTATTTTTTCCATTCCCTCAGCATCAGTAGCATCCACTGTCAAAGCTTTTCCATACGCACTGTCCCCTATCATTTCCTGCGCTCTACTCAATGATGCATCGGCAACATGGACAAACCAATTCCACTCCGCAGCTTGATGCAGCAAATATTTAATTAATGAGAACGATGATCTGCCCGCTCCAAGAATGAGGATTGTTTTCATGCTTTTTAAGCTGCTGGTTTCTAGCTGATAGCTTCTAGATGTGTGGGTTTCTGGTGTGGCGACCTCTTGTATCTCGTCATTCGCAAATCGTACCTTATTCGTCCTTCGTCATTTCTTTATTCGTCATTTGCCAAGGCTTTCTCAATAAACGCAATGATCTCTTCCCTGCCATTTTTTTTCACCGCTGAGCTTATCATCACAGGTGGAAGTTCACTCCAATACTCCAGCAATTTCGCTGTGTACACTTTCATACTTTTGGCCAGTTCGTTTCGGGTAAGCTTATCCGACTTGGTAAAAATCAAACACAGTGGAATTCCCTTCGTTCCCGCCCATTCTATAAAACTTAAATCGATAGCCTGCGGGGTTAAGCGGCTGTCCAAAAGAATGAAGAGGCACGACAACGTTTCGCGGTTAAGAATATAGTCTTCAATCATTAGGCTCCA
>JBBRKB010000120.1:0-9816 GCA_038218385.1 Cytophagales bacterium
CCCCGACACCATTCACTTGCTTCAATATTCAACGAGGCGTAATGATTATGAGCTTTACAAAAAATACGCTGAGAAGATTAACGATCAGACCAAGGATACGATTTCAATCCGAAGTCTTTTAGAATTCAAAAAAAGAAAATCTGTTCCCCTTGAAGAAGTTGAACCTATCGAAGAAATCCTGAAGCGCTTTGCAACAGGGGCTATGTCTTTCGGTTCTATTTCGTACGAAGCACATTCAACGTTGGCCATTGCCATGAACCGCATTGGTGGAAAGAGCAACAGTGGTGAAGGTGGAGAAGATGAGGCACGTTTTGAACGAAAAGAAAATGGCGACTGGGAACGTTCAGCTATCAAGCAAGTAGCATCCGGAAGGTTTGGTGTTACAAGTTATTATTTAACAAATGCTGCTGAGCTACAAATTAAAATGGCTCAAGGGGCAAAGCCCGGTGAAGGTGGTCAGCTCCCAGGACATAAAGTGGACGAATGGATTGGAAGGGTAAGACATTCAACACCGGGTGTTGGATTGATTTCACCACCACCCCATCACGACATTTATTCTATTGAAGATCTTGCTCAATTAATTTATGATTTAAAAAATGCCAACCGTCAGGCACGTATCAATGTGAAGCTTGTTTCGCAAGCAGGTGTTGGTACTGTGGCAGCAGGTGTAGCAAAGGCAAAAGCAGATGCGATTTTAATTTCCGGCGCAGATGGTGGTACTGGAGCATCACCGATTAGCTCTGTCCGCCATGCAGGTCTACCGTGGGAACTTGGTTTGTCAGAAGCCCATCAGACACTCGTGAAAAATAATTTACGAAGCCGTGTTGTACTGCAAACCGATGGACAGATTCGCACAGGTCGTGACATTGCCATTGCCACTATGCTAGGTGCAGAAGAATGGGGCGTGGCAACAGCAGCATTGGTTGTGGGTGGTTGTATTATGATGCGCAAGTGTCATTTGAATACATGCCCTGTAGGTGTGGCAACACAAGACAAAGAACTTCGAAAGTTGTTCACAGGAAATCCTGATCATGTTGTTAACTTCTTTAAATTCTTAGCCAGTGATCTGCGTGAGGTTATGGCCGAGCTTGGCTTTAGAAGCATTACCGAAATGGTAGGACGCACAGATGCGCTACGTGTTCGTCAGCCGCTCAATCATTGGAAGCTTGAAAAGTTGGATCTTTCACCTATTCTCTACCGCGAGCCCTTGAGCGACCATGTGGGTGTCTTCAAACAAATCGATCAGGATTTTGAATTGGAAAAAGTTCTTGACAGACAATTGATAAAAGCTGCAAAACCTGCGTTGGAAAATGCCCAACCGGTGGAAAAGCATTTTGTCATTCGTAACATCGATCGCACAACGGGAGCGATGTTGTCAAATGAAATTTCAAAAATTTACAAAGGCGTGGGATTGCCTGAGGATACGATTAAGTTTTCTTTCAAAGGATCTGCAGGGCAAAGCTTCGGTGCGTTTGTTGCGCCGGGTGTTACGTTCAAACTCGAAGGTGAAGCAAACGATTATTTTGGAAAAGGTTTATCGGGTGGAAAACTCATCATCTTCCCTGACAAAGAATCGACCTACAAAGCAGAGGAAAACATCATCATTGGAAACGTAGCATTCTACGGAGCCACCTCCGGTGAGGCCTACATTAGAGGTATGGCCGGTGAGCGTTTCGGTGTGAGAAATTCTGGTGTGAAGGCTGTTGTGGAAGGTGTTGGTGACCATGCATGCGAATACATGACAGGCGGAAAAGTTGTTGTGTTAGGCGGCACAGGTAAAAACTTTGCAGCCGGAATGAGCGGAGGTATTGCTTACGTGTACAACGGTGTGGAAAATGGTTTTGAAAAACTTTGCAACACTGAAATGGTAGAGATGGAAGCCATGGAAGAAGACGACAAGCAAGAGGTTAAAACGATGATTGAACGTCACCTGGAATACACGGGCAGCGTGCCAGCAAAACACATTCTTGATAACTGGGAAACATCTTCAGATATGTTTGTAAAAATAATGCCACGCGATTACAAAGTGGTAATGCTAAAGATGAGAGAGAAGATGGGTCTCAAAGAAGCGACCGTAGCATAAGAGTAGTAAAACGATTTTTAATATTAAGAAAGACAATAAAGATGGGACAAGTAGATGGTTTCATGAAGTATAATCGGGAGATGCCCAAGATGCGTGATCCAAAAGAAAGATTAAAGGATTACAAAGAGCATCACATAAAGCAAACACCCGAACAAATAAACCACCAGGCGGCACGTTGCATGGATTGTGGAATTCCGTTTTGTCATAACGGTTGCCCACTTGGAAACAACATTCCGGAATTTAACGAGGCTGTTTATCAAGGCGAATGGGAAGAAGCGATAAAGATTATGAGCACAACCAATAACTTTCCTGAATTCACGGGAAGGATTTGTCCGGCGCCATGTGAGGCAAGTTGTGTATTGAGCATCAACAACAAGCCCGTTACCATTGAATACCTTGAAAAGACCATTGCGGAAACTGCCTTTGAAAAAGGATACATTAAGCCGAACCCACCAAAAATAAGGACGGGAAAACGTGTAGCGGTAATTGGCTCGGGCCCCGCAGGCCTTGCTGCCGCAGCACAGTTGAACAAAGCGGGGCATTGGGTAACCGTGTTTGAAAGAAGCGATCGGATTGGTGGCTTACTTCGTTATGGTATTCCGGATTTTAAACTTGATAAGTCGGTTATCGACAGAAGGATCAGGATCATGGAGATGGAAGGTATCATGTTCAGAACCAACGCGCATGTGGGTGTGAACATTAGCCCAAAATTATTGAACGATGAATTTGATTCCATCATGTTAACAGGTGGTGCATCAGCGCCACGTGATCTTCCCATTCCTGGAAGAGAGTTGGATGGTGTTCATTTTGCCATGAGCTTTCTATCGCAGCAGAACAAGCGTGTTGCTGGCGACAGGATTTTTTCAGGAGATATATTAGCAAAAGATAAAAACGTGTTGGTGATTGGTGGTGGAGATACAGGTTCTGATTGTGTGGGTACATCCAACCGACATGGAGCGAAAAGTGTAACCCAAATTGAACTATTGTCAAAGCCGCCGCTCGACAGAACGGAAGTAAACCCTTGGCCCAACTGGCCTATGATCCTCGTGACTTCTTCATCACATGAGGAAGGTGTTGAACGTCAGTGGGCCATTTTGACGAAAGAATTTATTGGCGACTCACGCGGCAAGCTTCAAGGGCTAAAAGTAGTTAACATTACTTGGGGAATGGGAAAGGATGGTAAGATGGGCTTTGAAGAAATGCCCGGTACCGAGCGCATCATTCCATGCGAACTTGCGTTGCTTGCCATCGGATTTGTGGGTGCCGAGAAAGGAAACCTGTTGACCGAACTCGGTGTGGAGTTGGACAACAGAGGAAACATAAAGACCGAAAATTATATGACCACTGCGGAAGGTGTGTTTGCAGCAGGCGATATGCGCCGCGGACAATCATTGGTTGTGTGGGCAATATCGGAAGGCCGCGAGGCGGCAAAAGCTGTGGATACCTGGCTGATGGGATACAGCCACCTGGAGTCGAAAGATGAATCTTTTGTTAACCTTGTAGCAGAAGCCTAATCCAACAATAGAATTGTTAATAAAAAAAACCACGGCACATGTCGTGGTTTTTTTATCTACACACCCTACACTCACTCTCACACCACTAGCAGCTAGCAGCCAGCAGCTACCTCCCTACTCGAAGCTCGCAGCTTTTTTGGAATATACTGAACCGATTTACAGCAACCTGGGTTTTACAATCCGGTCAATAAACCTAATTTTGTATCGGATCAAAACAAGAGTACGAGTGTCAGAAAAAAATGTAAGTGTCGGCTTGGTGCAGATGTCATGTACTAGCGATCCCAAAGAAAATCTTGACAAAGCCATTGCAGGAATTCGCGATGCAGCTTCCAAAGGTGCTCAGGTTGTGTGCCTTCAGGAATTGTTTACATCCTTATACTTCTGTGATGTTGAGGCGTATGAAAATTTCAAATTAGCGGAGCCTATACCGGGGCCATCAACAGATCAATTATCAAAAGTTGCCGGTGAGTTGGGCGTGGTAATCATCGCTTCTCTTTTTGAAAAACGCACGGAAGGTATCTACCACAACACCACGGCTGTGCTTGATGCAGATGGTTCTTACTTAGGCAAGTACCGGAAGATGCACATCCCCGATGATCCTGCTTACTATGAAAAATTTTACTTCACCCCTGGTGATCTTGGTTATAAAGTTTTTAAAACAAAGTTTGCCACCATTGGTGTGTTGATATGTTGGGATCAGTGGTATCCGGAAGCAGCGCGCATCACCTCATTGATGGGTGCTGAAATTTTATTTTATCCCACAGCTATCGGTTGGGCAACAGCACAAGATGAAGAGACAAATTTCGAACAACACAACGCCTGGCAAACTATTCAATGTAGCCATGCAGTTGCCAACGGTGTGCATGTTGTAAGTGTGAACCGTGTTGGGTTTGAACAAGAAGGTGCTATGAAGTTTTGGGGAGGATCGTTTGTATCCAATCCTTTTGGAAATATTTTATACAAAGCATCACACGACAAGGAAGAAGTACATGTCATCAACCTTGATCTGAATAAGACAGAAACCTATAGGACACATTGGCCTTTTCTTCGCGACAGAAGAATTGATTCCTACCAGCCCATCACCAAGCGATTTATTGACGAGTAGTTTGAGTTAACAAAGATCAAATGACATCCACATTATTTCCTGACTTTCATGCCTCTGGTATATCCAATGCACATACACCTAAACAACTTGGATATTATTTTCCGGCTGAGTTTGCAAAGCATACAGCCACGTGGCTGAGTTGGCCGCACAAGGAGGAATCATGGCCCGGAAAAATTGAAACGGTCTATCCGATTTATGCACTGCTCGTTAAATTGGTTTCAGAAGGCGAGAAGGTTTGCATCAATGTAGTAGATGAAGCCATGAAGCAAAGTGCGATCAGCCATCTTGAAAAAGTAAATACCGATTTAAAAAACATTCACTTTTACATACACCCCACTAACGATGCGTGGTGCCGTGATCATGGACCGGCGTTTTTGATAAACCCGAATGCCGATCAAAAGAAAATTATTGTTGACTGGGGTTATAACGCGTGGGGAAATAAATATCCACCATACGATCTTGATGATGTTATCCCCACCTTGATTGCCCAGCAATATAAAATCCCTGTGGTGAACCCCGGCATTGTGATGGAAGGCGGCTCTGTTGATTTTAACGGAAAGGGTACACTGTTAACAACCACTTCGTGTTTGTTAAACCCAAACCGAAATCCCCATCTTAATCAAAAACAAATCGAAGAATACCTTATTAACTTCTATGGTGTATCGAATATTCTGTGGTTGGGCGATGGTATTGTTGGCGATGATACTGACGGACACATTGACGACATCACACGTTTTGTCAATGAAGACACAGTGGTGACAGTGGTGGAAGAGAATAAAGCAGATGATAATTACACACCCCTTCAAGAGAACCGTAAACTGCTTTCTAAATTTCGCCTTGAATCAGGCAAGCAAATCAATGTAGTGGAGTTGCCCATGCCTGGTGCTGTAGTTTACGAAAACACCAGATTGCCCGCATCATACGCTAATTTTTATATCAGCAACAACTATGTAGTGGTTCCTACCTTCCGCGATAAAAAAGATGATGAGGCGTTGGGTATTTTACAAACTTGTTTTACAGATCGAACCGTTATCGGCCTCGACTCCACTGATATTATTTGGGGACTAGGATCTTTTCATTGCTTAAGTCAGCAAGAGCCGGCGGTTTAATTTAATTTCTCTATGATAAAATGGGCATTTAGAACTCTACTCCTTTTAATAGGCATAGGTCTTGTTTACTATTTCTACCCTGAACCAGAATTATCAACAAACATTAAGATTGACAAATTGATTGTAATTAAGAGAATGAGAGTTATGGAGGCTTACTCACAAGGAAAGCTCGTAAGGCCTATAAAATTTCATTGGGAAAAAATCCATTTGGCGACAAAGAATTTCAAGGGGATAAACGCACACCTGAAGGAGAATACCGGATTAGCGACAGGAATCCATCTAGCGGGTTTCATAAAAATTTAGGAGTTTCGTATCCAAATAAAACTGACATCACTGAAGCGAAAAAGAAAGGATTTGACCCTGGCGGAGAAATAAAAATTCACGGAATTAGAAACGGATTGGGATTTATTGGGAAGTTTCATCGGCTCTTTAATTGGACAGCGGGATGTATAGCTTTGACAGATAATGAAATTGACGAATTGTATAATGCGGTTGAGTTAGGTACATCCATTATAATTGAACCATAAGTCGAATGCTAACATATATTGCTGAACCCCAGGCTGGACGAAAATCCCAAATGATAGGCACTTGGCTTCATGCGACTTTCTAGCCTGACTTTTTTGAAATAGGCAATAATTTCTTCCCTAGTCAGCTTTTCCAATTCAGCACTTAATTTGTCTTTTTGCTCCCTCCCAAATTTGACAGCATCAAATTCTTTTTGTTTTATTTCACTAGGATTTATTATTGTCGATGTTTTTTTCATTCCATGAATTTGCATATCTGCATTTACTTTAAGAGGGCAGTTATAACTAATAGAAACCTGTAGGCGTAACCACATAATCTAGCGCAAGATCATGCGTACCGATATCATCTATTTTTTCAACAGGTTCAAAAAAGGAGAGTCCGATCTTTTGGCAATCACTATTGCAAGTTGATAGAAAGATGTCGTAGAAACCTTTTCCATACCCAACACGATGCTTCTGTTTGTCAAAGATTAACAGCGGAACTAGCACAAGATCAAATTCTTTTGGCCCTACTACTTCTCCATGTTTGGGTTCAGGAATTCCCCAAGCACTAATCTCCAATTGATCTTCGTGTTCAAAAAAATAGCTTTGCATTTTTCCATCACTTTGAATTTTGGGAATAGCGATGCGGATGGTGGGATGTGTTTTTTTAATGTACGCTAAAATGGATGTGGTGTCCGGTTCATTGTTTTTTGAAATGGATAAAAAAGAATGCATCACCTTTACCTTACTAAGATCAATGTGCTGAAAAAAGTTATTGAAAAGTTTTGTGTTGAGATCAGCGTACTCCGCTGCTGTAAGGCTACGTCTCTTTTCGAGGTAAACTTTTCGTAGCTCAGGTTTATTCATTTTTAAAAGTAACCTATGGGTAAATCAAAACATGCATTTGAAAATCAAATGGATCGAACTGTTCGATCAGCTTATGGATAAAATCTTTATCACCTTGATAGAAATTCAAAAAGTTGTCGGTTCGTTCTTGTAAACTTCCGTTGGGGAATAAGGTATCCTTCACGGCTTCTATCTGTCCAAGCTTTTCTTTTTGAACACGCTTTTCGGCACGCAACATTTTGTGTTCTATTTTGTCAAGACTTTTCATGGAACGTTTGCGCTCTGCACTTACAAATGGCTCCAGTGTTTTATCAATCGAACCAGCGCGTTGAATGAGATCTTCGTACAAAACCTCAATCTGATTCCGTTCTGTTCCAACGGTCAGATTATGTTTTGAGTTTTTAAGTGTCCAATGATTGAACAGATAATTTTTATCTTGAAACAAATCATCAATGGTGAGTCCCGTCTTCTCAAATTTTTTCATGATGTGGGCTTCAATCACAAGGCCAAAATTGCGCGGCATCAAGATTGGAAAAGGTGTTTTGAAATGATCGAACACACCTTTCAATTGTAGCCAATAAACAATTTCTGACGGGCCACCAATGTAAGCAAGGTTGGGAAGGATGGTTTCCTGATAGAGCGGGCGAAGAATAACATTCGGACTTAATTTTTCCGGCTCTTCGTCAATCACTTTTTCAAGCTCACGTTTAGTGAATGTGATATCAGTATCTACAACCTGATAGTTATCTTTGTTCTTTTCAATCCTACTCCGAATAGAATTATCCAAATAGAAAAAATTGATATCGCGACAAAGTACTTTTGCCTCGTATCCATTTTGCTTTAACTGATCATTGGTTTCATCAACGCGCTTGTTGGTCACTTGATTGAAGATATCTTCTCTCATCACCTGTTTGAATTGCGACTTCAGCGCACGATCGTCAGCATCAACCACCAGCAAGCCTTCATTTTCAAATAATGCGTTTACATAATACCGAACGGCATTTGCCAACGTGTCGTGCTTGAGATAAGCATCTTGAAAAATTGTTGTGTCTCCAGGAAGTGAGCATAGCAACTCTTTAAATCCTTCCGTCTTAAATCTTCCAACTCCGCCAGATTGAGTTGTGTTCCAGGAATATTTTTTTCCATACAACCGAAATGATTTTATTTCTTCATAGTCGTGATCTTCGCTGGCCATCCAATACACCGGCACAAAATTATAATCAGGATATTGTGCTTTAAGTTGCCGGCACGTGTTGATTACCGTTACGATTTTGTAAATGAAATAAAGTGGCCCCGTAAAAATATTAAGCTGATGACCTGTGGTGATGGTGAATGTATTTTTCTCCTTTAGAAGATTAATATTGTCAGCGACTTCTTTTGTTGGGGGAATGTTTTTGTATTGATGTGTTAATGCATCAACTAATGTAGTGCGATGATCGTCAGAAAATAATTTTTGTTTTTCAGTTACCTGATCTTTAAAGTTTTGGAGGGAAGGGAATCGTCTGTAAAAAGGAGCGAGGGATTCTTTTTTAGAAATATAGTCCAGAAAGAAATCGGAAAATGATCGTGTCTGATCAAACGGGACTTTAGTCAGGCGCATGTTTAACAGGAAGTATGTGTTAAGGCTGGTAAAAACATATCCCGAATAACGTCAAATTATTAGTAAAGTTCGAGCCTGATCTTTTTTCATTCCTGCTTTTTGATGAGCGGATCAATTACTGGAGAAGACATTTCCGATCAAATCAAAATCGGTTGCGCCGGTTATTTTTACAGGAACAAAATCACCTATCCGAAGGTATTCATCCGTACGGATAATGACTTCGTTATCTACTTCAGGGGAATCGTATTCCGTCCTTCCGATAAATTCATTTCCTTCTTTTCTATCCACCAAGACACGGCACACATTTCCTATTCGTTTTTGATTGTGCTCAAGTGATATTCCTTGCTGAAGTTCCATGGCGGCTTCAGCTCGGTCAAGTTTAGTTTGCTCTGGTACATCATCAGCCATTGAATGGGAGTGTGTATTTTCCTCATGGGAATAAGTGAACACGCCCATGCGGTCAAACCGCGATCGTTCAATAAAGCCGAGCATTTCGTCAAAGTCTTCTTTCGTTTCGCTCGGGTGACCGATGATCATTGTAGTGCGAATGGCAATGTCAGGTATTTTCATTCGAATGTCTTGCAAAAGTTGCTCGGTCTTTTCACGCGTTGTTCCTCTTCTCATCAATTGCAACATGCGGGTGGAACCGTGCTGCAAAGGAATGTCAAGGTAGTTGCAAATGTTGGATCGCTCTTGCATCACATCCAACACATCCATTGGAAAACCTGCTGGGAAAGCATAATGTAACCGTATCCATTCAATACCTTCTACATCGGAAAGATTTTTTAGCAGCTCTGCAAGGTTTCGTTTTTTGTAAAGATCAAGTCCGTAGTAGGTAGAGTCTTGCGCAAGAAGCAATAATTCTTTTGCACCGTTCTTCGCCAGATTTTTTGCTTCCAACACCAGTTCTTCAAGAGGTCTTGAGATATGATTGCCACGCATTAACGGGATAGCACAAAACGAACACGGCCGGTCACACCCTTCAGATATTTTAAGATAGGCATAATGACTTGGATTGGTAATAATCCGTTCGCCCACAAGTTCATGTTTATA
>JBBRKB010000121.1:0-9805 GCA_038218385.1 Cytophagales bacterium
TTAAAAATGGAATCCTCAGTGGGTATTACAAAACCTATTATCCCGATGGCAAGCTTGAAACCACTTCGTTGATGAAGAACGGATCGAAGAATGGAAATTTTAAAACATACGATCACGATCAACATTTGATATTGGAAGGAAATTTTCAGAAGGGTGTATTACACGGCGACAACATGGCCTACTTTGCCGATGGAAGTATTCAACATCGTTTTCACTATAAAGAAGGAAAAAAAATAGGCACCAACATTGAATATTATCACGGCGGAAAGATAAAGGTAAAAGAACAAGCGTCTCCGAATGGAGTAGACATGGTGCAGGAAGCCTTTGACAGTCTCTCACGGGTTCAATATATAAAGCACTACCATAATGAAAAACCCGCTAAGACGTGGATTTATTATTTCGAAAATGGAAAGGCACCCCACATAAAAGAATCGTATGAAAATGGAAAGCTGGAAGGCATGCGATATACCTATTACCCTTCCGGAAAAGTGAAGCAAGAAGAACCCTACAAGGTCAATCTAATAGCGGGTACGCTAAAAACATACTATGAGTCTGGCGTTGTTGAATCTGTTACCAACTATAAAAACAGTAGGAAGCTCGGTGTTTCTACCACCTATCATCCGAATGGAAAAATCAAAGAGCAAGGGGAATATGCAGCCGATAAAAAACATCGCGACTGGAAAGAGTATGATGAGGAAGGTTCGTTGATAAAAACTATTACCTACAAAGCGGGGAATGTTGTGAATGCACCAAACTAATGTATTGTTTGATTATTGTTTAATGGCAAATCCGAGATACACATTATCAAATGTACTGTCCTTAAAAAGATAATGTTTGAAGATTTCCATTTCACCATTAATTTCAATCACACCTTTTCCGATAAGATCTGTATCGCCCAGATCTTTTTGCCCAAGCATGTCATATACCTCGGGCAAGCAATCTTTTACATTCCGTGATTCAAAGGAGGAAGGATCGAAACCATGAAGTGGTTTCGCTGCCCAAATATTTCGTAGCATGCCATCACGATCTACCTGATATTTAAACACGGGAATGTTTTCTAACAATTGCTCAATAATCCGTTCACGATCCTGAATAGATGACTGGGCAATTTTTAGCTGGGTAATGTCTTTCGTGATAATAAACATACCCGTCACCTCATTGCGATCATTCCGGAAAGGAATACGCGATGTTGATGACCAATTCACATCGCCACTTTTCTGGGTAGCATGTTCTTCGATGTTTATCAAGGGAATTCCCGAATTAATTAATTCCTGCTCTTCGGCAAATGCCTTGTCTGCGTGATCCTTGGAAAAATAGTCGTAGTCTGATTTTCCAATCATTTCCTCAGGTCGTATTTTAAACCGCTCCGCCTTCGCTTTGTTGATTCGTAGTACCACGCTATTCCGGTCTTTAAACGTAATGCGATCGGGAAGATATTCCATCAGCACCTGGAACATACTCTTCTCAACTTCAAGGCGTTCCTGTATTTTTCGCGTCTCCTCACCCTGCCGTTGTAGTTGCTCCTGCGTTGCCTGCATCTCTTCCATGTTCTGGCGCATCTCTTCTTCCTGAGCGCGCATCTCTTCCGATTGCTGCTGTGATTCCGATAACAACTTCCTCGTCTGATCATTTGTTTTAGCGTTGGAAATGGTGGAAGCAACAATCTCCCCGAGTCGTTCTATGAATTCAATCTCATAATCTTGAAATACATGAAAGGATGCAAGTTCAATAACACCCTCCGTCTGATCATTAATTTTGAAGGGGACAAGTAACAACGAAGTTGGATTGGCACCACCAAGACCTGATGTAATGGTGACATAATCATTTGGCACCTCCGTAAGTAAAATGGTTCTGGATTCAAGAAAACATTGTCCGACAAGGCCTTCACCAAGTTCAATTGTCTTTTCAATAAATTTCTTTCGTTCGAACGCATAGCAGGCTGTTAATTGAAGTACCCGTGTGTCTCCTTCCGTATGAAGGGAATACATACCGCCTAGTGTAGATTGTGTATACTTTACCAATTCGGAAACAATAGTTTGGGATAGCGCTATATAGTCTTCATTTCGTCTGATGATGTCGGCAAACTTAGCCAGCCCTTCCGTTACCCAATTTCGTTTTCGATCTGCTTCATTAATGTTTTTCAGTTTGTCACGCATTTGCACGAGTGAGTTACCCAAGAGGTCATGATCTGATACGGGTTGAAAACTGAAGTTAACATCACCCTCTCCGATGTGTTGCGCAAAGGTGCTGGCCAATTGTAAGTTATTGCTCAGTTTATTGGTCGCCTCAATGATCACACCCATCTCATCGTTTGTGGAGGCTGAGAATTCCGAAGCCTCTCCTCTCACCAGTTTGTCGAGGATGTTGATGGGAATAGCCAAAGACTTACGAAACGAGTTCACAAATAAAACACCAGCCACTATGATTCCAATGAAAATCATAACACATACTATTATCGTCATCCACATGGCTGTGCTTGATGCATTTTCTATTTGAAGAATGCGCTCACTGATCACAGCTTCATTATCATTTAATAAAACACGGGTATGTGCATTTACTCTTTTCAGTACCTTTTGAATTCCTCCAATGGAAGGAGTCAACTCTGACGATTCGCGTTGTGATAAGGAGGCCTGGAACGCACTGTCGGGAGAGTCTTTCAGATAATTATCAGCAAGCCATTTATTCACACCCATAGCAACGAGATGCATGGATGCAAGTGAATTTTTAACCGAATCAAGGGTCGCCTGAGCAGGCTGTGAAAACAAACTTCGCTTGCTTTCCACCGCAGCCGTGCCGGATTCAATTCTCATGTTCAACGAAGTGAGATTGCCGAGTGTATCCTTTCGCATAGCAGCCCCTTCGAGCGATGATACCATCAACCCTGCATCGGCATTTAATTGATTGATAGCAGCACTTAAGGGAAGTCGGGAATTTTCGAGGTCGCCTGCACGATTGGATATTCCGGAAGAAAAAGAAACAAGTGATACGGTGAAAAGGATAACACCCAATACCACAATAGAGAAAAAAAGAATAAGCTTTCCGGTGATTCCCTTCAGATTGTTGCGGAAACTATTTTGTGCCATGCTGATGATACATTAAGGTAGAGACGGACAAAATACGGTATTCTATAGACCGCATCCTATTAGAAAATATCCGTCAAATAATCACCGTCAATATTACTCCATTATGGAAAGGGTGCAACGTTTTTTTTATTTTTTATCCTGTGATTTTACTTGCATGGCTAGCATAGGGCTTGATCTTTTACACAATTGGATGGCAAGACCCCATGGATCGCGCATCATCACCAATAAAGATCCATCGGGCAGGTTAACTTCTTCAACAAAAGTGGCGTCTGCCTGGAGTAAAAATTCCTTGTCACGCTGTGCATCTTCCGACACAAAGCCCAGGTGTAATAACAGCGGATGCATTTGGTTATAATCAGGAACCTGATCGGGAGGGTTGTTATAAATTTCCACCATAATATTACCACTGCTATCGGCAAGGAAATGGGTTTCATGGGCGGTCTCAATTCTTCTCACAATGGTGAGTCCGAGGTTTTTTTCATACCACGCCGCCATGGCCACAGGATCTTTAACATTGATGGCCAGATGCTCGAGTTTAAATTTCATTTTCGTAGGAGGTATGTACTTTAGTACTGGAAAACATTATTGACAAACGGATACAATCTTGGGAAACGACACCACGATACAAGAGAAGAAAAGAATTGAACCGGAGCAAAAGTCAACGTGGTTTTATTACGAAATGGGATTTTCAATTCTTGTAAAATGAGTCACCCGGCCTAAGCCGGGTGCCTTCATCAATCAACTACCCTTCACCACAAAGAGTCTCTTTATCAATTTAAAATTGAAGTCTAAATAGTTAGTCGTCCAAGAGATTCCGTGTGAGGAACATTCATGTAACGGAGGCAAACATATAAAGAATTTGGATTTTATGGGCAATCGATTGCATTTTCTTTCCAATTCTTTTTAAACTCACCTAACAATCCAATTCAATCGATGGTATTGGCCTATTCCAATTACGGGAAAAATAATTGATATTCAATTTCATATCTGCATTAATCCCTATATTGCGCAACCGATTACATTAACTTAACCCACATTAATGCACACTTCTTATTCAATCCGACATGCTATCCATCCCGGAGATGCTAAATCATATGACACATCAAGGCTAAGGGAATCCTTTTTAATAGAAAGCCTTTTTAAAGAAAATGCTATTGAAATCGTTTACTCTCACTATGACCGGTACATTGCAGGCGGCGCGAACCCGGTTACAAAAAAGCTTGCACTCGAAACCATTACACCCCTTAAATCGGAATATTTTCTTGAGCGAAGGGAATTGGGAATCATCAACGTGGGCGCAAAAAGTTCTGTCACCGTTGATGGAACAGATTATATACTAGAACACAAAGAGGCTTTATATATTGGTAGAGGAGTAAAAGAAGTTGTCTTTCATCCCGCGAAGGATGGTAACGCTTTGTTCTATTTCAACTCCACTCCTGCACACGCTACATATCCTACTAAAAAAGTAACGTTGGCCGAAGCGGAGACCGTAGTATTAGGTGATCAATTAAATGCAAACCATCGCACCATTCGAAAACTTTTAGTGAACAGCGTGGTGCCTACATGTCAACTTCAAATGGGCCTTACCGAATTGAAGCCAGGCAACATCTGGAATACCATGCCTGCACATACACATGATCGCAGAATGGAAGTTTACTTTTATCTGGATGTACCAACAGACCAGGCGGTATGCCACTACATGGGCGAGCCTGACGAGACACGGCATATCTGGATGAAAAACAATCAGGCGGTGATCTCACCATCATGGTCAATACATAGTGGAGCCGGCACATCAAATTATTCTTTCATCTGGGGAATGGCCGGAGAAAATTTAGACTATGGAGACATGGATGTTGTTTTACCTTTTAATTTGAAGTAATGAATTTATTTGACCTTAAGGGTAAGAGAGCATTAATAACCGGCGGCACACACGGCCTCGGCATGGCCATGGCAAAAGGACTCGGCCTGGCAGGAGCAGAATTAATTATCAACGGCACTACACCTGACAAAATGGAAGCCGCTCTTGCGGAATACAAAACCTTTGGACTAAAAGCTTCGGGCTATCTATTTGATGTCACTGATGATAAAGCCGCTGAATCATTTGTCGACAAAATTGAAAATGAAATTGGCCCTATCGATATTCTGGTGAACAATGCCGGAATCATAAAACGAATTCCATTAGAAGACATGGACGTTGCTGATTTCAGAAAGGTAATTGACATTGATCTGGTGGGGCCGTTTATCATGGCCAAGTATGTTGGCAGGCGTATGATTGCACGCAAAGCGGGTAAGATCATTAACATCTGTTCAATGATGAGTGAGTTGGGACGCAATACGGTCTCCGCTTATGCTGCGGCCAAAGGAGGCCTAAAAATGCTTACCCGCAACATGGCAACCGAATGGGCGAAACACAACATTCAAATAAACGGCATTGGCCCTGGCTATTTTGCCACATCACAAACAGCTCCTATTCGTGTGGATGGACATCCTTTCAATGAATTCATTATCAGCCGCACACCTGCTGGCCGTTGGGGCGACCCTGATGATCTCATGGGCGCTGCTATTTTTCTGTCATCCAAAGCAAGTGATTTTGTGAATGGACAAATCGTGTATGTGGATGGTGGAATACTGGCTACCATAGGGAAGCCTTCCAATGAAAAATAACATGTAACGAAACATGGGGACACACAGAGTACATTATTAATTAACTTGCGCGATTGTGACGAAAATATTTTGATAGAATAAGCAATGCCTACCATCCACGATATCGCCAAAGAATTAAACATTACGGCTTCCACCGTTTCGAGAGCACTAAAAGATCATCCACGCATCAGTGAGGCAACCAAGAAAGCGGTATTGAAGGTAGCGAAGAAATTGAACTACCAACCCAATCACCTAGCAGCGGCATTGCGAAATGGTAAAAGTAAAATCATCGGCATCATTGTCCCTACCATCGATCGAAGTCTTTTCGGTTCCATCATTCGGGGATTTGAGGAAGTTGCCAATAAAGCACATTACAACGTACTGATCTGTCAGAATCATGATGACTATGAAAAGGAAGTGGCCATTGTGGAAGCGTTGCTTAACTCACGAGTAGATGGCATCATCGCCTCATACGCCAAGACAACAGAAAATTTTGACCATTACTTAAAAGTTAAAAACAACGGTGTTCCGCTCGTGCTTTTCGACCGCGCCAATACTGACCTGGATGTGAGCCACGTGGTTATCGACAATCATCTCGGAGGGTATAAAGCCGTGGAGCATCTTATTCAACAAGGATGCAAAAGGATTGCCCACATCACAAGCCACAAAAAATTAAGCATTTACAAAGAAAGGTTGCGCGGTTATCGCGATGCACTGGAGACGTACCATATTCCATTTGAAAATGAATTGGTTATAGAAGGCAATTTACAATTTGAAGATGGACGTGAGGCTATGGAAAAATTACTCGCCCTCACCTCACCGCCCGATGCTGTTTTTTCCGCCAGTGCCTATGGTGCTATAGGTGCATTGGAAGTATTAAAAGAAAAAGGAATTGCCGTGCCTTACCAGGTAGCACTAGTGGGATTTGACAACGAAGCGTTCACACGATTCTCTGAGCCGGCTATATCAACAATCGATCAGCAGAGTCGGCAGATAGGAATTGCCGCAGCCGAAATATTTCTGGAACAAATAAACCTTAACGGTGAAAAGTTTGTGCCTAAAAAAATTGTGCTTACCCCGGAACTTATCATTCGTAAATCTTCATTAGCAAAAAAATAAAAATCAATATTAATTCACGCTACATCCCATGAGCAAATTCTTTATCACTGACGATTTTCTTCTTCAAAACAAATTCGCTAAAACACTGTATCATGACTACGCAGCGAAGGAACATATAATTGACTATCACTGCCATCTTTCCCCACAAGACATTGCAGAAGACACACAATTTGAAGACATCTCACAGATATGGCTTGCCGGCGACCACTACAAGTGGAGGGCCATGCGCACATTCGGTGTCAATGAAAAATACATTACCGGCAATGGAACAGCGCGTGAAAAATTTACCAAGTGGGCAGAGACGCTTCCATATGCCATGCGCAATCCACTTTATCATTGGTCGCATCTGGAGATGCTACGGTACTTTTCTGTTGATCAAGTGTTAAACGCTGATTCAGCAAACGAAATTTACAATATAGCGACAGAGAAATTAAAAACACCTGAATACTCAACGCGCAGTTTGTTGACCAAGATGAACGTAGATGTGATCTGCACAACAGACGATCCTATTGATTCACTGGAACATCACAAGAAAATTGCAGCCGATAAATTCACGATTAAAGTTATTCCCGCATTCCGGCCCGACAAAGCTTACGCTGTTGAGAACCTTCCCTCCTACAATGCCTATCTCGACAAACTTTCACAGGTATCGGGTATCAATGTCACCAACTTTGAATCGCTGATAGAAGCACTTGAAAACAGAATTGATTATTTTCATACGAATGGATGTCGCTTGTCAGATCATGGCATAGAGCACATGTTCTTCGCTGAAAAAGCATCACTCAACATGGACGACATCTTTAAAAAGATTGTTGGCACTGACATGCTCAGCGCCGAAGAGATTAACTTCTTCAAGTTCAGCACTCTGCTTGAACTTTGTAGATTATATCACAAAAAAGGATGGACACAACAATTCCACCTGGGGGCATTGCGCAATACAAACGCACGCATGCTAAGTGTACTTGGACCTGATACGGGGTTTGATTCCGTTGGCGATTTTACTCAAGCTGTTAATCTTTCAAAATTTCTTAACGCACTGGATACGACTGACCAGTTGACAAAAACCATTTTATATAACCTCAATCCTTCCGACAATGAAGTGATGGCCACCATGATTGGCAACTATAATGATGGATCCATAAAAGGAAAAATGCAGTTCGGTTCAGGATGGTGGTACCTCGACCAAAAAGATGGTATGGAACGGCAGATCAATGCGCTGTCAAACCTGGGTTTGCTCAGTTGCTTCGTAGGTATGCTCACAGACTCACGCAGTTTCCTCAGCTATCCACGCCACGAATATTTCAGAAGGATCCTTTGCAACCTCATTGGAAAAGATGTAGAGAATGGTGAGCTTCCTGCCGATGAGAAATGGTTGGGCAAAATGGTGAGCGACATATGCTACAACAATGCAAAAGAATATTTTAAGTTTTAATTCCCGTATCTTCTAATCGCCTATTCGCATGCTTAAAAAGCTTAACCGCAAAAACGCGGATATCACAACCTCACGACCTGTAAAAGTTCTACAATTTGGTGAAGGAAATTTTCTTCGCGCCTTTGTCGATTGGATTATTGAAACACTCAATGAGAAAACCGATTTTAATGGAGATGTACAAGTGGTGCAGCCCATCAACAAAGGCATGGGCCAAATGATCAATGACCAGGATGGCTTATATCATGTGGTGCTCAATGGAATTAAAAACGGAAAGGCATCTACAGAAACCAAATTGATTACCTGTGTGCAGGGAGTGATTAATCCGTATGATGATTATCAAAAATACCTGGCAACAGGTGAGAATCCTGCGTTGCAATTTATCATTTCAAACACAACAGAGGCGGGCATTGCATTCGATGAAAAAGATAGCACGCCCACTTCCCTACCCGATAGTTTTCCGGGAAAAGTTACGGCGCTCTTGCATCATCGGTTCAATCACTTTAAAGGTGCAAGTGACAAAGGTCTTATTGTTATTCCCTGTGAACTCATCGACAAGAATGGCGAGAAACTTCAACAGACCATTCTCCAATACATTGACCATTGGAAACTCTCAAGTGATTTTAAAAACTGGATAGTAAAAAGCAATACATTCTGCAATACATTAGTTGACCGGATCGTACCCGGCTTTCCAAAAGAAACCATTGATGAAATCAAAAACGAAATCGGCTTTGATGATAACCTCGTGGTGATGGCAGAACCCTTTCATCTTTGGGTGATTGAAGCGCCCGATGCTGTGAAAGGAAAATTTCCAACCGAAAAGGCCGGCCTTGATGTGAAGTTTGTGAAAGACCAAACTCCGTATCGCACACGAAAAGTAAGAATCTTAAATGGTGCCCATACATCCCTTGTTCCCGTTGCGTATCTCTATGGTATTCGCATGGTGCGCGAATCTATTGATGATCCAAAAATGGGAGCCTTCATAAAAGAAACCATCAATGACGAAATCATTCCAACATTAGATCTTCCCTTGGATGAATTAAACCAATTTGCACACGATGTTATTGAGCGTTTCCAAAACCCGTTTGTGAAACATGAGTTGGCGTCCATTGCGTTGAACTCGATATCAAAATTTAAGGTACGTGTACTTCCCTCTTTGCTGGAATACCATAAACGTAAGAACACATTACCTACCCGCCTTGTATACTCGCTGGCGTGTCTTATTCAATTCTACAAAGGAACATGGGAAAATGAAACACTCCCTGTAAATGACAACGCAGACATCATGGAGTTTTTCAAAGAGGCTTGGCAATCAGATGATGAAACAGCCATCGCCACAAAAGTACTTTCCAATGTATCTTTCTGGGATCAGGACCTTACGAAAGTACCAGGCTTAACAGAAAGCATTTCGAAGCACCTTAAACAATTGAAAGCCGAGGGTGTGAGGTTGTTTTGAGTTTGGGTTTTGAAGGTTATCAGATAAATCCTAAATCGCACTGCAAAATTTCTATTTAAATTTAATTGTCTCTAT
>JBBRKB010000122.1:0-9799 GCA_038218385.1 Cytophagales bacterium
AAATCAAAGTGCCTTCAGAATTGGGAACACGAATAGAATAGACACCATTAATATCAGATACGGTTCCTTGAGTAGTGCCTTTAACAACAATGTTTACACCGGGCAAAGCCGAGCCATCCTCTGTGGAGGTCACCTTTCCCGTAACCGTTTTCTCTTGCGCCCATGAACTAAAACAGAGTGCGAGAAAGAAACTAGCTAGTAGAATCTTCTTCATAGAATTAAGTTTAGGTTAATAATTTAATAAGTACCCCAAATTAAGGGGTTAATTCGGAATAAAAAATACCGAACTCATAATTTTATGAATGTTTGTTAGCCTCCTGACATGCAATCGAGCGCACAAACGTGAAAAGGCCACACCTTTTGGGGTATGGCCTTGAAATTTTTATAAACTTTTTTGCTATTTAAGCTTCAGCAACGGGTGCTACTGATACAAATGAGCGGTTTTCACGTCCTTTTTTGAAGACGACAACGCCGTTGCTAAGGGCAAACAAAGTGTGATCTTTACCAAGACCTACATTTTTGCCAGGGTGATGCTTGGTGCCACGCTGACGAACAATAATGTTGCCCGCGATCACTTTTTGTCCACCAAATACTTTTACGCCCAGTCGTTTGCTCTACGACTCGCGGCCGTTCTTTACTTTAACTTCACCTTTTTTATGTGCCATTTCTTTGTCTCTTTATATAGTTTTACAATAACTAGCCAATACTTTCGATTTGGACTTTTGTGAATTGCTGGCGATGTCCGTTTTTCACGACATAGCCTTTTCTGCGTTTTTTCTTGAAAACGATAACTTTATCACCTTTTACGTGCTCCAATATCGTTCCTGATACCAAAGCACCGCTCACAGTTGGGGCGCCAATTTGTATACCTGCACCGTTGTCTACAAGAAGAACTCTGTCAAAACTTACTGCTGACCCAGCTTCTCCTTCTAGTTTAGGCGTGTAAACGTATTGGTCTTTAGCCACCTTGAACTGCTTCCCGGCGATATCTACAATTGCGTACATAGCTTTTTTAAAATTAGGACTGCAAAGGTAAAAAAAGATTTGACATGTCGATTATCGGCCTGGTAAATTTGTGAGGAAACACGTACATAATCGCACCGAAAACTTTTTTACTTTTTTTTATCAACATGAGCACGTTGTACACACTTAATCCATGGGGTTATAAACAGCGGTTAAACGTTTATTTAACAGTAACTTACATTTCCACAATGCATCAACAAGTTATCCACAATTGTTGAATTCAGGCTGAATTCACACTTTTTGATATATAAGAATCGTTTCTTTCATTTGTACACTTGACCGCTGGCAAGGGAGCCATGGGCTCTCCACATTCAAAGCAAACAAGAAATTTTAACGGACAAAATTAACATTGGGGATCTGCCTGAGCGGATTCCTATTTAGATATTTATTGGTAACCCTAAAACCCATAAAAAAACAATGAGCAAACCCACACCAGAAGAGCCAATCCTCAAAGAAAACAAAGATCGTTTTGTGCTTTTTCCCATCCGCCAGCATAACATCTGGAAGTATTATAAACAAGCAGAAGCCAGCTTTTGGACCGCAGAGGAAATTGACCTCGGACAGGATCAACGCGACTGGGAAAACCTAAATGATGGTGAAAGACATTTCATAACACACGTGTTGGCATTCTTCGCAGCTAGTGATGGCATTGTAAATGAAAACCTGGCCGAACATTTTGTTTCTGAAGTACAATACACAGAGGCCAAGTTTTTCTATGGGTTTCAGATTGCCATTGAAAACATTCACTCCGAAACGTATTCGTTATTGATCGACACGTATGTAAAAGACCCAAAAGAAAAAGACAAACTTTTTCATGCTGTTGAGACGATGGACTGTGTGAAGAAGAAAGCGGATTGGGCGCTTCGGTGGATCGACAAAGGTACTTTTCAAGAACGTCTTATTGCGTTCGCGGCGGTAGAAGGAATTTTCTTTTCCGGTTCATTCTGCTCCATCTTCTGGTTGAAGAAACGCGGTCTTATGCCGGGCCTTACTTTCTCTAACGAATTGATTTCGCGTGACGAAGGATTGCATTGTGATTTTGCGTGTCACCTGTATACAGAACACGTTGTAAATAAATTGCCAGAGCAAACCGTGATCGACATTATCAAAGATGCCGTAACCATAGAAAAAGAATTTGTTACCGATGCTATTCCCGTTAATCTTATCGGTATGAATGCAGAGCAAATGCGTCAGTACATTGAGTTTGTTGCTGATCGTTTATTGATTGAATTGGTGGGCAAAAAAGTTTACAACGCCACCAATCCATTTGACTTCATGGAAATGATTTCCTTGAGGGGAAAAACAAATTTCTTCGAGAAGCGCGTAGCAGAATATCAAAAAGCCGGTGTAATGAAAAGTACCGAGCAAGAAAATTCTCCTAAGTTTTCATTGAACGAAGATTTTTAATTACATTGAAATACTTTTTTATCTTATTCAACAACCTATTAACCACTCACCCTAATGCTTGTAATCAAACGTGACGGACACAGAGAGTCCGTAAAATTTGACAAGATCACCGCACGTATCGAAAAGCTTTGCTACGGTCTTGATCCCAGGCACATCAATCCAGTAGAATTGGCCATGAAAGTGATCAATGGCCTTTACGATGGTGTGACTACCGTGGAACTTGACAACCTCGCTGCAGAAATTGCAGCGTCTTTGACTACGCGTCATCCTGATTTCGCTAAGCTGGCTGCACGGATTGCTATTTCCAATCTGCACAAAGTTACCAGCAAGTCGTTTTCAAATTCAATGAAGCGTCTCTATACGTATGTCGATCCTAAGACCGGACAAAACGCCCCACTGATTTCCAAAGAAACATGGAAAGTCATTAAAGAACATGCAGCAGCATTAGATGAAGCGATTATTTACGATCGTGATTTCAGTTATGATTACTTCGGGTTCAAAACCCTTGAGCGTTCATACCTGATGAAGGTAGATGGAAAACCAGTAGAGCGGCCTCAACACATGTTGATGCGCGTGGCTGTTGGTATCCATGGTGCTGATATTGAAGCGGCCATTCTCACATACCATCTTATGTCTGAGAAATGGTTCACACATGCTACACCCACCTTGTTCAATGCGGGTACACCAAAGCCACAACTTTCGTCATGCTTCCTTCTCACGATGAAGGACGACAGCATTGATGGAATCTATGATACCTTAAAACAATGTGCCAAAATTTCACAATCAGCGGGCGGCATTGGACTTAGCATTCATAATGTGCGTGCTAAAGGCTCCTATATAAAAGGAACCGGCGGAACATCAAACGGTATAGTGCCTATGCTTCGGAACTTTGACATGACGGCACGTTATGTTGATCAAGGTGGTGGAAAACGTAAAGGTAGTTTTGCTGTTTACCTCGAGCCTTGGCATGCCGATATTTTTGACTTCCTCGACCTGAAGAAAAACCATGGTAAAGAAGAGCTTCGCGCACGCGATCTTTTCTATGCGTTGTGGATACCTGATTTGTTCATGAGGCGTGTGGAAGAAAATGAAATGTGGTCACTGTTCTGCCCGAATGAAGCTCCTGGTTTGGGAGATGTTTATGGAGAAGAGTTTGAGCGTCTCTATGAAAAATATGAAAAGGAAGGAAAGTTTCGCAAGCAAGTAAAGGCACAAGACCTTTGGTTTGAAATTCTGGAAGCTCAGATAGAAACGGGAACACCTTACATGTTGTACAAAGATGCTGCGAACAAAAAGTCTAACCAGAAAAATCTGGGAACGATCAAGTCCAGCAACCTGTGTACTGAAATTATTGAATACACTTCGCCTGATGAAGTAGCAGTTTGTAACCTGGCTTCTATTGCGTTACCTAAATTTATAACAGAAGAAGGTACGTTCGATCATCACAAGTTATATGAAATCACCAAGGTGATAACACACAACTTGAACAAAGTGATCGATGTAAATTATTATCCGGTTATTGAAGCGCGTAACTCTAACATGCGTCATCGCCCAATCGGTATTGGTGTACAAGGATTAGCAGATGCATTCCTTTTGTTGCGCATGCCGTTCGATTCTCCAGAAGCACAAAGATTGAACGAGGATATTTTCGAAACTATTTATTATGGTGCCATGGAAGCCTCTATGGAGCTTTCAAAAGTGGATGGACCGTATGAGACCTTTAAAGGATCACCTGTATCAAAAGGAATATTCCAGTTTGATATGTGGGGTGTTACACCGAAGAGCGGCCGCTGGAATTGGGAACAACTGAAGCGTGATGTAAAACAAAATGGCGTGCGCAACTCGTTGTTGCTTGCTCCCATGCCAACAGCATCTACTTCACAAATTCTTGGCAACAACGAATGTTTTGAGCCCTACACATCAAACATCTACACCAGAAGAACATTGTCTGGTGAATTTATCATTGTGAACAAACATTTGATGACAGACCTGATGGAGCTTGGCTTGTGGACTGACACCCTGCGCCAGAAATTGATTGGTGCCAATGGATCTGTTCAAGGTATTCCAGAAATACCGCAGCACCTGAAAGACATTTATAAAACGGTTTGGGAGATTTCTCAAAAAGCAATCATTGACATGTCTGCCGACCGAGGCGCTTACATCTGCCAATCGCAAAGCCTTAACATACACATTACCAATCCTAACTTTGGTAAGTTGACTTCTATGCACTTCTATGCGTGGAAGAGAGGTTTGAAAACCGGATTGTATTACCTACGTTCAACTGCCGCTGCCGATGCTATTAAGTTTACCCTTGACAAAGCCAATATTCAGGAGCGCACAGTTGAAGGAACGCCAATAAGCAAAGTAGAAGAGCCTGAAGTAGTATTGGCAACCACTACAGTAGCAGAAGGACAGCATGAGATCAAGTATCAATCAAAAGATGAGTTTGATCAAAAGCGTGCTGACATGGCCTGCTCTTTGGATGATCCGGATTCATGTGAAGCTTGTGGAAGCTAATTCCAGATAACAATAATTATAAACCCCGATCAGTTGATTGGGGTTTTTTATTTTAGAATGAATGATTAATACTTTACTATGAAAATAACCTTCTTCAGCACGCAAACGTATGATCGGCAATTTTTTACCGCCCACAATACACATTACAACTTTGATTTATTTTTTTTGGAAGAAAAACTTAATGAGCATACAACAGCGCTCATTATAGATTCATCCGTAGTCTGTGTGTTTGTGAATGATCATGTGGATGCGCCAGTGATAAAACAACTGGCTGAGAAAGGCGTGAAGTTAATTGCCTTACGTTGTGCGGGCTTCAATAATGTAGACTTAGCTGCTGCCGCCCAACATGCTATACAGGTGGTGAGAGTGCCCGCTTATTCACCACATGCTGTTGCTGAACATGCGCTTGCTATGATCATGACCTTAAACCGAAAAACGCACAAGGCTTACAATCGCATTCGAGAACAAAACTTTTCATTGGATGGATTGCTGGGTTTTGATCTCTATAAAAAGAAAGTAGGTGTCATTGGTACAGGAAACATTGGGGATATTTTTTGCCGCATTATGAAAGGTTTAGGCTGTGACGTAATCGCTTTTGATCCTAAACCCAATGACCATGTAAAGGAAATGGACATTCCGTATCTGTCACTTTCAGAACTACTTCCGCAATGTGATATCATTTCTCTTCATTGCCCATTGAATGGCCACACACAACATTTGATCAATGAAAATACTATTCAGCAAATGAAAAATGGTGTGATGGTGATAAATACAAGTCGTGGTGGATTGTTGGATACACCTGCAACCATTGATGGTTTAAAAAGCGGAAAGATTGGATCACTCGGTATCGATGTGTATGAGCAAGAGGAAAATTTATTCTTTCAAGACTTATCTGAAAAAATCATTCTTGATGATGTGATCTCACGCCTCATGAGTTTCCCAAATGTATTGATTACAGCACATCAAGGATTTTTCACCAAAGAGGCGTTGGATCAAATTGCCGAAACAACATTAACAAACATCCAACAATTTGTTGAGAAAAAACCTTTAATCAATACCGTCATTAAAAACTGACCACTTCACTAAAACTCAAAGCTCGTAACTCAAAGCTCACAGCTATTTAATCGCTCCTTCCTTAATCTCATCCACAACTCCCGGATCAAGCAAGGTAGAGGTATCACCTAAATTAGCTGTGTCACCTTCAGCTATTTTCCGTAAAATTCTTCGCATGATTTTTCCGGAACGTGTCTTGGGTAAGCCGCTTACAAATTGAATTTTATCAGCTTTGGCAATGGGCCCAATCAGTTTCGCAATGGTCTCATTGATTTCTTTTCGCAGCTTGTCTTCATCCTGGGGAGTATCATAGCAAATCACAAATGCATACACGCCTTGGCCTTTAATGTCGTGCGGATAACCTACCACAGCTGATTCACACACGGCTGCGTGTTCATCAATCGCACTTTCAATTTCAGCCGTACCCAGATTATGACCCGATACAATGATAATGTCGTCTACTCTTCCTGTGATGCGGTAGTACCCATCAGCATCACGCTTGCATCCATCACCTGTAAAGTATTTATTTTCAAAGGAAGAAAAATACGTATCACGGAAACGTTGATGATCGCCATAGATGGTGCGCGCGATAGAGGGCCATGGAAATTTTATGGTCAGCCTTCCCTCTACGTTATTCCCTTCTATCTCCAGGCCGCTTTCATTCATCACGGCAAGTTGAACACCGGGCAATGGCAGTGTAGCAAATGCAGGTTTTAATTTTGTAACATTAGCAATGGGTGAAATCATAAATCCACCGGTCTCCGTTTGCCACCATGTATCGATGATGGGACATTTACCTTTTCCGATATTTTTATCATACCAGTGCCACGCTTCTTCATTGATAGGCTCCCCTACTGTACCCAATGTTTTTATAGAACTCAAATCACAATTTTCAATAAAGCTCAGTGGTGCTTTTTCCAATGCCCTAATGGCTGTGGGCGCTGTGTAGAAAATATTTACTTTATGCTTTTCACACACTTTCCAGAAGCGCCCCATGTCAGGCCAAGAGGGAACGCCTTCAAACATGACGGTAGTAGCTCCTGCTGAAAGTGGCCCATACAAAATATAGGAGTGTCCTGTTATCCAACCAATGTCGGCAGTACACCAATAGATATCACCATCAGTGTATTGAAAGGCCGTGCGAAAAGTATAATGTGTATACACCATATAGCCACCAATGGTATGCACCATACCTTTCGGTTTGCCCGTAGACCCGGATGTATATAATATAAAGAGCATGTCTTCAGCTTCCATCACCTCGGGTTCACAAACAGGTGTCATACCTGCGATGGCCTCGTGCCACCATACATCTCTACCTTCTTTAAGGGTAATGTCTGAGTTGATATGCTTGAGCACAATTACATGTTTTACATCAGGACATTTCTCCAACGCTTCATCAATAATGCCTTTGAGATTAATGGTCTTCTCGCCTCTGTACGATCCGTCTGTGGTGATTACGATTTTGCATTCAGCATCAAGGATACGGTCAACAAGGGAACGTGAAGAGAAGCCAGCAAACACTACAGAGTGTACAGCGCCAATGCGTGCGCATGCCAACACAGTGTAAGCCAATTCTGGAACCATCGGCAGATAAATGCATACGCGATCTCCTTTTTTCACACCTTGTAGTTTGAGCATGTTTGCTGTCTTGCACACCTCATCATGCAAGTGTTGATACGTGATATGTTTAGCTTCATCATCCGGATTGTTTGGCTCCCAGATAATGGCCGTTTGATTGGCTCTGAGGAGGAGATGACGGTCAATACAATTTTCAGTAATATTCAACTGGCCACCATCAAACCATTTTATTTCAGGCTTGCTGAAATCCCATTTCAATACCGTATTCCATTTGCGCCTCCACACAAAATCATTGGCTATTTCAGCCCAAAATTCCTCCGGCTCATCAATGCTTCTTTTATACGCTTGATTGTACTCCTCCTTTGAGCTTATGATCTTCATACTTTTCCGATTTGATCCATGTTCTGGTTGGGATTTTAAAATTGAACTCTTTTTTCAATTTTTCAAACTTGTGCGGCAACACATAGAACCAAAATTGTAAAGTTTCTTAACTTAATTCCATCAAGGAAAATATTTCCCATCAGTTTTAAACTTACGATTCCCTTGGGGTGGGTGTATTATAACTGATTAGATTACAGTCGATCGAGGTGAGCCAATAGTTAATTACATGTAATGGAAGATGAAGGAATAAAAAAAATTACCTGCAACAATCTCTTATTCCTTCAGAACTTTACTCCGAAATGAAGACCCGGTTCAAACAAAAAATACGTTGGCCATTTGTTTTCCTTTGCAGCAAAAGTATCCGGAAGATTTGTGTTGATGGGCAGGATGTAAAGGCGATTGAAGGTTCAATAAAAAAACGATTCTTACAATAAGGTGTAGTGAACAACTGAAATCCATTTTGAATTTTCACATTTTCTGAAGTGAGATATTGCTTAAGAAAAGCAGTGACGTGCAAGGTGGAATATTTCAAGTAATGGCTTCAAACCATGTATGAACCAATGTATTTAAAAAGTTCTTCTTGCATCAGGTTGTTAATAACCCTTTTGCTTGCTTCATGCCGTAGGGCGAACATTCTCAAACGAAATTCAAATTTAACAAACCCATGGAATGAAAAAATGAGACGATACTTCAAATCCGTTTTCCGGCGAATTCTAACTCGCACTTAAAAGTAAACTATAAAAGGTCAGCCACTACATGCTCATCTTTTTTTTGTTTATACTTTCAATGTTCCTTCCACTCCTTCATTTGGCTTTTTTCCTGCGATGGCCGATCCTATTATTTTAAGCATCGAGATCATTCTTCCATTTCGCGTATCCCAATAATAGGATTCAACTGGCTCTATCTTAATGACCGAAATACGCGGATCATCTTTACCTTCCGTAAACCATGCTTTTGCAATAGGCTCCCACAGCTCATCTATTCTTGCTCTGTCAAAATGTATGGAAGCTTTGCCATAAACGGTAAGAAATTCCGAATCGGAAGTCTTGGCAAAGAACAGTTGTACCTCTGGGTTTTCAGCGATCTGCAAATTTTTATCACTATCTTTTGCACTCAGCATCCACAAGTTACCGTAGTCGTCTACCTTCTGCACGGTCATAGGGCGTGAAGTGAACGGAATATTTTTCAAATCTGTAGAAAAAAGACAAATAGAATTATGATCAATTAATTCTTTCAATTTCTCAACCCCTTCCTGAGCGGTTAAGTTTTCATGTTGTTCTTTGTGTGTATTCGTTTCCATAAGCGTTATTGAATTAAATTTTCTATACCTATTCAACAATCAGTCCTGATGCGGATACTTTCGTTCTGTTTATCGTTTCAACTCAAAGGTTCACAAATTGTGACTACCTATTAAACAAAATACCCTGGTGCAATAACAAAAAGACTAAGGCATGAGGAGATTTTTCACGAGGTTGTGAAGGTAAATGCCCGGGCATAGGGTTTAATAAAGAATCTGCTTCGTAGAAATATTTTCTGATTGTCGGGGTAAATCCACCCTACAGTATTCTACACGTTTCACCCTTCTTCACTCATTCTGATACCGTTAAGCCACATCTTATAAGTGGTACATATTTTTCTCTAGTGGTACCAAATTCAATTATTAACATTAAAAATCAAATCATATGAAAACAACAATGAAAATTATGGGTTGTATGGCCTTATCCATATTCTTAATGAATGTGAGCTACGCACAAACACCAAGTCAAAAGACCGATCAGTCTTCTCCAAAGCCACTGACCGATAAAACTATGGGTACACGGATGCAAAAAGATTTTACAAC
>JBBRKB010000123.1:0-9773 GCA_038218385.1 Cytophagales bacterium
TTTTTCTCTTCAAAACCTGAGCCAGTGGGCGCATCAACGGGTTGTGGTACCACATCTTCCTTGGTGGGCCGTGCATTCCCTTTCCAGTTAAAATCTTTTAGTTTTTGTAGGTCAGGCTTCAATTCTTGAGGAGGTATAAAATTACCATCAGGTTGGGTATAGAAGGAGAAATTATCAACTTTCCCCTCCTTGAAGCGGATCAGGATGTTGCTGCAGATTATTTTGTTCATGCCCGCAAAGCTTTTCTCATCGTCAAGGACAAAGTAAAGACTTTCACCATTGCCTTCCACATACACACGTTCAATTTGGCTGTTGACAAAATCGGCTGTCATGTTGCGGCCTTTTATCTGATTGAAATGTATTAAGGTATCCTGGGCAATCACGAAGGCATTCTTTCGCATGAATATTTTATTGATGTTGTTGTTCTTCATCAATATGCGAATGGAATCTGCCGTCATCTGATTACCCTGCGTCCATAAGACTGGGTCTTTATAGAAATAAAGAGTGGAATCAAGCGATTGATACACCATGGAATCGGCCAGCCCCTGCATGTCTTTTTTATAAATCCTTACATTATTATACGCAAGCAATCGCTTCTTTGCAGGGTCAACATTATCGATCGAAACCATTGTATCGGCTCTGATGAATAAGGTGTCACCATCATCCGTTACTTTTTCCAACCATGGTTGGTTGAACACTTTACTGATTTCATGGGCTTTGTCGTAGTCTACAGCTTGCCCGTGAATGGTAAGGTTCTCTTCTTTGGAAGTCATCTTCACATCACCTCGAAACTCATAGAATTGCCGTGCATTGTCGAGTTTATAAGCCAATCCTTCCAGCATGTAGCTGATGGTTTCTGCTACGCCTTGTTCAAAAACAGATTTCTTTCTACGCGTATCATATTCACCACCTTCATACACAAATGTGCTGCTGTCTTTGTTGAGCACGTTGGTGCGGGTGGGAAAGTAAATGATTTTTGTTTTTGAATTATACTGAAGGCTGTCGGAGGTCATGGTATAGTCAGGGTTTATTACCTTAACATCTCGTTTAAAGGAGGCCATGTTGGAGTTAATGTCGTAATAACCCTTTTGACTAGTCAGTACATTAATAGAGTCTACCAATTTTCCACGATTGAAATAATAGGCCATGTTCGTAGGTCTGTCAAAGTCAAGATACTCCGTGTACAGCTTGGCCATTCCCAGCTTTTCAAAAATAACATTATCACGAAGCTTGGCTGTTTTGGTATCGCCATTGTATTCCAATCGTCTGCTGGTCACCACCACAGAATCACCATCCGTAATACGGACTTTGCCAAACGCTTCAACTGAATTTTTTCCCCTGTATAAATAGGCTGAATCACAATAAATAGTGGTCTGGTTTTGGGTGAGCACAACGTGGCCAATTAACTTCTGAAAATTTTCACCATCTGCGCGTTTTGCACCTTGTAGTTCATCCGCATGCACAAGCTTTACCCGTTTTTGACTATGCGCTCTCTGCCAGACCATGGAAAGTATACATACCAAAAGGCACTGAATAAAAATTTTTACAGACTTGGCTAATGACATTGGGGCGAAGCTACACGCATCTTTCATAATTTTGAAATCAGGGTCGATAAACTTATTGTAAGAAAACCTGATCACATACATTTGCTGCATGCTTGAGCAATTTTTACACCATATAAAGAAGGAACAACTGATTTCACCTTCCGATAAGGTACTACTGGCCGTTAGCGGTGGTATCGATTCGATGGTCATGCTGGAATTATTCCATCAGGCATCATGGGAGGTGGCGGTTGTCCATTGTAATTTTCAATTGCGTGGCCATGACTCAACTTTGGATGAGGATTTTGTCGGTGCCCAATGTGCCGAACGTAATATTCCTTGCTATGTGAAAAAATTTACGCCAAAGACCTTCGCGAAAGAGAATGGAATATCGCTTCAAATGGCAGCGCGTGAGCTGCGCTACACATGGTTTGATGAGATGTTGGGCAAACTAGGCTGCACATGCCTGGCAACGGCGCATCACCTGAATGATTCTTTTGAAACAACATTGCTGAATCTCATACGCGGCACCGGCATCGATGGTGTGCAAGGTATAGCCGTGAAGCATGAGGATTGCATTCGTCCATTGTTGTTTGCAACGCGCGACCAAATTCATGCCTTCGCTTTAGAAAATAACCTGACGTGGCGTGAAGATGTTACTAATCTAACCGATCACTACAGCCGTAATTTTCTTCGACATCAAGTCATTCCGCTCTTGCGCGATCTGAATCCGAATCTTGAGGGGACATGGGTGCAAACACAGGCACGATTGCGTGGCGGTAAACATTTCGCAAAAGAATTTGTCAATCAGTTTATTTCGAAAGCAGTGCGATTGACAGAGAGAGGATTGACCATCAACCGCGAGATGCTTCAAGTAATTGACTTTAATGATGTGTTGCTTTGGGACATTATAAAATCATTTGGTTTTAATTATGATCAATGTTGTGATGTTATGGCCACGGATCATCAATCGGGAAAGATATTTTACAGCGCTTCGTTCAGTTTGATCATAGACCGCGATTTGTTGCAGATAACAAGTACAAATAAAACCGAAGCCTTTGAATTTCTTATTGATTCAATTCACGTATCACCATCGTTTAATAGAACAACTCTTTCCTTTCATCTTGAAGAGACCTCGCATTATGCTATCAGAAAAACACCTTCACTTGCTGAATTGGATTATGATACGCTTGTCTTTCCGTTAAGGTGGCGATCATGGAGAGAAGGTGATAGGTTTGTTCCGTTAGGGATGAAGCAGCACAAGAAGGTGAGTGATTTTTTGATTGATGAAAAAGTATCGATCGATAAAAAAGATGATGTATCTGTTCTGGAATCAGGTGATGAGATTGTGTGGATAGTAGGGATGCGCATTGCCGATCCTTTTAAGGTAACGGCCAAAACAAAATGCGTACTTCAGATCGGCACAAACGTTTGAAATGCCCTGTGTGGCAATAAAAAATTATTTCCAAAATCCATCATCGTGTAATAACTTCGCACCGATTTAAAAATTCTCGAGCCCACCGAGGCGCCCGTGCATAAAATGCGACCAGATTGCTTTTTTTCTTTATTGAATTTCTATTACCCAGTGATATTATCAATCAAAACCATTAAACTTTAACACGTATGAAAGTAACTGTAGTTGGAGCTGGTAATGTTGGTGCTACATGTGCCGATGTGCTTGCTTACAAAGAGGTAGCAAATGAAATTGTCCTGGTGGATATAAAAGAAGGTCTTGCAGAAGGGAAGGCACTTGATATTTGGCAAAAGGCGCCCATCGATCTATATGATTCCAGAACCATTGGATCCACAAATGATTTTTCTAAATCTGCTGGATCAGATGTGGTAGTTATCACTTCCGGTCTTCCACGCAAGCCCGGCATGACCCGTGATGACCTTATCGGAACAAATGCTGGTATTGTAAAATCAGTAACAGAAAATGTTGTCAAGCATTCCCCTAATGCCATCATCATTGTGGTATCCAATCCATTGGATGTGATGACGTACCAGGCACATATTACATCTAATTTTCCCCGCACGCGCGTAATGGGTATGGCAGGTATTTTAGATACAGCACGCTACCGTGCGTTCCTGGCAGAAGCGCTTAACGTTAGCCCCAAAGATATTCAAGCTGTACTGATGGGCGGACATGGTGATACGATGGTGCCACTTCCCCGTTACACAACCGTTGCTGGTATCCCTGTTACGGAATTGATTGATAAAGATAAACTCAACGCCATTCTTGAGCGCACCAAAGTGGGCGGTGGCGAGTTGGTGAAGTTGATGGGCACTTCAGCGTGGTATGCTCCCGGTGCAGCAGCGGCACAGATGGTTGAAGCCATTGTAAAAGATCAGAAACGTGTATTCCCCGTATGTATCAAACTTGAAGGTGAATATGGCATCAGCGATTGTTACCTCGGTGTTCCTGTTATACTTGGTAAAAACGGAATTGAAAAGATAATCGAGCTTGATCTTAATGAGGAAGAGAAAACACTCCTTAAAGCAAGTGAAGTAGCTGTTCGTGAGGTAATGAATGTGTTGGATAATTTAGGATAAGACCTCACAACTTAAGAGAAAATTAAGCGCCATGGCCAGTAGGTTGTGGCGTTTTTTGTTTTTTAGTAAAAATGAACTGAAGAGAAATGCGAGTAGTACAATTGTACTAATTTTCATAGTACAATTGTACTATTTCACTTGACCCCAAGTGCCTTAATCTTTCGATTTTAATCGATTTCCTTGGAAATGGCGTGTACCTCCTTTCTTCCAGACAGGGAAGGTAAAAAAAAGCTGATGCCCTTTACCTTATCATTGCATCTGAAGATCCTCTCTTACTATTTTTTTTGTCTTTAAGCCTTAACCTGTATGAGAGAATACGCAGTTGTCTGTGCCCAATTTTCAAGGGCTTTATATCAGTCTAACTAATTTTTCCCGATTACATATAGCCTTCTGTCCTTGACAAATTTATCAGGGCTTCAGAAGATAGCGTTACAAAATTAAGATACTGTTAGCGGTAAGCGTGCAGGCTGCCCAGGTGGCAGCCTGCAAATTAAAATTCAACTAAATGGGCTTTCTTCCCCCGTAAATTATTTCACCTTTCACCAAACCAAACTTAATCCGGATTTCATTTGGCAACTCATTAACATAATTGTCTTCCACCGGCACGAGCCCCGACTGATGAATGCGTTGTGTATAATCATGCCCATACAAGCGAACATGATCACGCTGCCCAAAGGCCTTTTCCCTTTCAACAGGATCTAGAATGGTCGGATCTTCAAAGGTCTTTTCTGGTACAGGATGAAAAAAGGGAACTTGTAAAATGGAGAGGCCTCCCGGTTTTAAGACGCGTTGAATTTCCTTCATGGCGATCAGATCACTATCTACATGTTCCAGCACATGGTTGCAAAGAACAAAATCAAATGTATTGTCTTCGAATGGGATGGAGTGGATGTCCATCTTCACCTTTGCCAGAGGCGATTCAATGTCGGCTGTGATGTATTGGTTGCCATGTAGTTTTTCGAACCGAGGAATGTAACAGGCCTCCGGTGCAATGTGTAGAACATGTAATTTTGTATCGAAGAAATTGGTCTTGTCTTTTAAATAAAGCCAAATGAGGCGATGGCGCTCCAGTGAAAGACAGTTTGGGCACAGCGCGTTAGGCCTTGTATTGACGCGCCCATACGGCAGAAATTTTCGGAAGCCTTTTGTGCAGACAGGGCATACAACAGTGTTTCCCCTATAGAAAACACCTAGCAATTTTAACCCAACCCCTGCCATTCGCTGGAGATAAATACGGGGCACATAACGAATCAGGAGTGATATAAGGCTCTTCATGAGCGGCAAAGATACATGGCCAGGCCAGTTTCAAAAAAAAGTATTTTAAGCTGAAACTATTTGATGGGTCTGCCCATCTTTAGGTCACATTTGGTTAGAAAACCGAACCTTTGAGAACGATCATGCATGCAGAGACGCTACCCGACATCGCCATGATGCATTCCGATACCTTGATACAGCGTGCGCAGCAAGGCGATCAGAATGCGCAGGGTAAGCTTGTGCAGATGTGGTATAAACGGATTTATAATTACGCGTTCAAGTTCTTTCTTGATCATGATCAGGCCATGGAGGCCACGCAAAAAACATTCATTTCCATGTGCCGCAACCTGCAAGGCCTGCAAGATATAGCACGGTTTAAACCGTGGCTGTACAAGATCTCGGTGAATTATTGTCGAGAGGAACTGAGAAGGAAGAAGAATGCTAAAACAACACCCATTGATAAGGTGTGGAACCATGAAGCTGAAAACTCTCCCGGTTGGGAATTGTCTGGGCACCGTTTGGACAACCCCGAAAGAAAATTGCAACATTCGGAATTGGCAGACATTCTACAAGAGGCACTAAAAGAATTGAATGATGATCAACGCGAAGTGGTGATCATGAAGGAATACGAAGGACTAAAGTTCAGGGAGATTGCAGAAGTCTTGAATATTTCGGAGAACACGGTGAAGTCCAGAATGTATTATGGACTTGATACATTGAAAAAAATCTTAGCGCGAAAAAATATTAACAAAGACACCATTAGTTATGAAATATAAACCAGATGAAGGTACCTTAATGGCTTACCTGTACGGTGAGCTTGATGGAGTTGAGAAAGAAAAAGTAGAACAGTATCTGGCTGATTCGCCGGAGGCATTAGTTGAGTTTGAAAAATTCAAGCATGTTCGTTCTATCTTGGGTGCTGTTGAAGACAAGGAAGTGATTGCACCACCGATCTTTATGGATAGCAGAAAGAACCGTGTGGTTTGGAACAATCCATTTTTTCGGACTGTGGTGAGCATTGCAGCATCTGTGCTCGTGATTATGATAGCAGGAAAAATGTTACAGGCCTCCATACAAATGTCAAATCATGAGTTTAAGATTTCGTTTGGGGAAACCGTAAAGGAAGACAAGCCGGTAGAGCCGGTAGCATCGATCACGCCAGAGCAGGTTCAGCAAATGATTGCGTCCTCACTTCAGGAGAATAATGCGGTGGTTCAGACTAGCCTACTTGAAACACAGCAGCGACTGGACGCGTCCATCAAAAATAACCTGGCCTCTAATTCATTAAAAATAAATAATCTAGTCCAAGGAGCTGCCACTGCATCGCAGGATCAAATCCGCGAGTATGTTACCTCTATTCAAGCAGAGAATTTGAAAATGGTGAAAGACTATTTTCAATTAACATCAAATGACCAAAAGCAATACATAGAAGAGTTGCTGGTGGATTTTTCAAAATACCTTCAGCAACAACGGAAGGATGATCTCATGATTGTGCAGAGCCGTCTGAATAATCTCCAGCAGAATACCGATATTTTCAAACAAGAGACGGAGCAGATCATCACTTCTTTGATTACCAATTCAAGTAAGACAACCATTAAAAATTAATGAACGATATGAAGCGTAAGATTCTTATAGCCGTTGGGATATGTTTGGCATTCGGATTTTTTTCGATTCAGACACAGGCTCAAAAAATAGATGAAGAACGAATGCTGCGTGACCTCAAGGTATCGGAAAATGTTCTGGCAACGTTGATCAAGCAGAAGTTTGAAGACAGAAGAATGTTTTTTCCATTGGCGGTGTCGAGTAGCTATCAGGATGGCTATGGTGTCACGTTTACCTTGCCTGCCGACTACACAACACCGATCATATTCAGCATTCAGGCCGATAACGATGCCGTGCTCTGGGGAGCTGATTGGAATGGAAAAGAATATCAGCCCAGGCGACCGCAAGAACAAAGAGTCACGCAAGGTTCTTGGTCGCTTAAAGATGTTAAAAGCCGCAACCTTGACAGCATACGTGATGTCTCCAATGACAGGCTAATCGATGCGGCAAAAGAATTTCTGATAGACTATGGTGATATCATTAGCCAGGTGCGAAGTGATGAACGCATTGTCATTACCAATCAAGGGGATCAGCCAAGAATGTGGGTAGGATCTTTAGTGACAGCGCCAGAGCGTTCGCATCTCGCCATTGAAATGAACAAGGCAGACCACATACAATTTAAGCAAGGTAAAATGAGCCGCCAGCAACTAATGGATAAATTCAAGATAATGAATGCAGAAGCGGTTGATACGATTGAACCAGATTTGGAATTGCTGTCTACCATTTTTAACCGACTATACCGACCTGATCTTTCCAAAACATTTTTCACAGAAGGAAATATTTACTACGAACGTTTGAAAGATTATGGCGCTGTATTTTACATGCAGGTGTTTTCTAGCAACCGTACATTTGGAGAATTGTATGACATGCCTACCATAGGCGTTCATGAAGTAGATCAGCAAGAGCGGGATAAGAAGGTAAAAGAAATTTATCCCTTGTTTGAAAAGGAATTAAAAGAAAATATTATTGAATACGGACGAACATTAAAGAGCTTGAGCGATGACGAGCAACTGGTGTTCAATGTACGAGTAACACAATGTGTAAAGTGTAACATACCCGCTACATTGGAGTTAAAAATTAAGGGATCTGTATTAAAGGAGTATAACGCTGCAAAAGTTGGGCGAGAAGCAGCCATTGGAAAAATCATGGTGAAGAAGGGCCAGGATCAGTAGAAAATTTCTCATACAATAGTTTACGAGCCGGGAATATCACATGATGTTTCCGGCTTTTTTTAAGCTGCTTTTTAAGCTATTTGAAAAATGAATTATAAAACTGACACTCAGCGTTTCCGGGTTTCATCAAGTATACTTTTATTTACACTACAGGAGCTAAGGCAGTACCAGCGGCTCAAGTAGTTGCAATGAATAGTGTAACTTTACTTTTTGATAAACGAATCTCATGATGACAAAAAAAAATCTCTTAATCACAGGAGCAGTATTGGGTGTTTTGCTGATTATTTTTCTGGTGGTTAAAGCAAACCAAAGCGACTCTAATGTGGAGATACTTGCAAATGTGGAACAAGGACCCTTTAAAGTTGAGATTGAGACTACAGGAGAATTGGAAGCAAAGAACTCGGTAAAAATTCTGGGTCCCTCTGCACTTCGAGAGTTTAGGATTTATAACGTCATGATCCAGAATATTATTGAGGAAGGATCTGTAGTCAAGAAGGGTGACTGGGTGGCTACATTAGATCGTTCTGAATTTCTTGGTAAGTTCCAGGAAAAAGAAATTGAGTTAGATAAAGAGCAAGCAGAGTTTATGCAGACACAGCTGGATACAACATTGCAGCTCCGTCAATCGCGTGATGAACTGATCAACCTGAGTTATGCGGTTGAGGAAAAGCAAATCATTTATGATCAATCCAAGTTTGAACCACCTGCCACAATCAAACAAGCTCAGATAAACGTTGAGCGAGCCAAACGCGAATACACACAAGCGCAGGAAAATTATAAAATCAAGAAGCGCCAAAATATTGAAAAGATGCGCGAGCAAAATGCCGAACTCAGAAAGGTTCAGAATGAGTTTGATGCGTTAAAAAAACTTTCTGAAGCATTTACGATCCTGGCACCTGAAGATGGGATGGTGATCTACACCAAGGGATGGGACAACAAACCGATAAAGGGTGGATCTCAAATAAATACGTGGGATCCTACTGTGGCGACTTTACCTGATCTTACCACAATGATGTCAAAGACTTATGTCAATGAGGTGGATGTTCGAAAAGTAAAAGCGGGTCAGCCCGTGGAAATTGGATTGGATGCATACCCCGACAAAAAACTTTCAGGCAGTGTAATACGTGTTGCCAACGTAGGCGAGCAGCGGCCCAATAGTGATGCGAAGGTTTTTCAGGTAGATGTTGAAATAAAGGCTACCGATCCCACGCTGCGCCCAGCCATGACTACCTCCAATAAAATCAGGGTAAGCGTGGTCGATAGTGCGTTGTTCGTGCCGTTAGAATCTTTACATAATCATGCTGACTCTGTTACGTATGTGTTTAAGAAAGATGGGATGAAATCGGTAAAGCAGGAAGTGGTTATTGGCTTGACAAATGCCAATGATGCTGTTATACTTTCCGGGCTAGCTGCGGGTGAACGGGTATATGTTTCGATACCATCAGGCATGGAAGACGAGAGCATAAATTTGCTTCCTGAAATGCAAGGTAAACGTAGAAAGGAAAAAGTAGAACCTGCAATCACCGAACCCCCTATGGGACAAATGCAGAAGCCGATGGGCAAACCATCAGACCAGTTGAAAAATACTGGCGATCAAAAGGAAGAAGGGAAAGAAAAAGGAGAGAGGAAACGCAGTAAGAAAGATTCAACA
>JBBRKB010000124.1:0-9710 GCA_038218385.1 Cytophagales bacterium
GTTGTTCGACCGCACGATGCAAAAAACACTGGAAGATAACTGTACAGGAATGATGTGGCAGGTATTGGATTGGAATGAGCCGGCAATTAATTTCTATAAAAAGTACGGTGCTTCCCTCGATAGCGAATGGATAAACTGCAACCTTGAAGCAAGCACGATAAAGGAACACATTGGTTTTAAAGAATAAATAAATGAAAAAGGTTAACCTACCAGTGTTAAGCTTTGGCTTTAATACATATTTTTTGAGTAATAAAGGTGGCTTCTGATTTAAATCCACTTTGACAATTTTTCAGTAACTTGAAGCAAACTCAAAGGAATGAAAGCAATTACTATACATATACCCGATAGCATTGTCGAAAGTGAATTTGAAATAGAAATGGCTCTTGCCTCTAAATGGTACGAAGAGGGAAGGCTTAGTTCAGGACAAGCGGCAGAAATGCTAGGCCTTTCTAAGCGAACGTTTATTGAACTATTAGGCAAATACGGAGTATCAGTATTTGGGTATGATTTTGATGATTTAAAGAATGATTTGAGAGATGCGTGAGTTGCCAACTTGGAACGAACCAGACATAAAATTTTAAAAAATATGGAGCTTCCCTCGATAGCGAATGGATAAACTGCAATCTTGAAGCAAGCGGGATAAAAAGCTTACTTATAAAATAATATTTTTATCGTGTTTTTAAACTTCCTCCAACAGCGTGCGAAACGCTACATGTTTGTTCCCAAATTTTACATTGTGCTGATTGATTAATGCAGGAGCAAATTCTTCGAGGTAGCGCTGCACATGTTCTATCGATTCGGCAAAGTATTGAATGCTGTATGAACTTGTGCCATCTTCATTTTCATGCAGTACTTTGTAAATCTTGGACGTTATAAACATCTGTGTCTTCATCTCATTTGGTATGTGATGCTGTGTCATCCAGGTAAGCCATTCGGCCTCCACATCCTTATCGATACCGACTGTTACATTGTAGAGGTACATGGTTCAAATGTACTAAAAACCTTAATACCGATTTGTGAAATCCGAAAGGTAGATGAAGATTTGCCTTACTTTTTTAGTCTTAAACTATTTGGCCTTTTCTCTGTTCTGTGAGTATGAAATTTTATCTGGTAATCGGAGCGCTTTTTTTTCTCACGTTTTCTGTCTGGGCACAAACGGGAATCATAAAAGGAAAGGTTTTTAACAAGGTCAACAACGAGCCGGTCCCATTTGCCAATATCCTAATTCAAGGGACAACCATTGGTGCAGCGGCCGATGAGAATGGTTTCTATGAACTCCGAGAGCTTAAGCCTGGCCAGTATAATCTCGAAGCGTCTTTTATTGGTTATAAGAAATTGATTGTGTATGAAATACAGGTAACGAATGCGAGACCTTCAGTGATTGATTTTTCATTGGAAGAAGAAGCGCAGAAACTGGATGAAGTGGTGGTGTCGGCAAGTAATACCTTTTATAAATCAGAAGAATCTCCATTGTCACTACGAACGATTGGCCCCACAGAAATTAAACAAACGCCCGGTGGCAACCGTGATATATCTAAAGTTGTCCGTTCACTTCCAGGCGTTGCGTCTATTCCTTCGTTTCGAAATGACATTATTATACGAGGCGGGGCTCCAAGTGAAAACACATTTTACCTTGATGGTATTCAAATTCCAGTCATCAATCATTTTCAAACGCAAGGTTCTTCGGGCGGCCCTGTGGGCATGATCAATGTTGACTTGCTTAAAGAAGTAAATTTTTATTCAGGCGCCTTTCCGGCAAACCGTGGAAATGTGATGAGCTCTGTTTTTGATTTTCAATTGAAAGACGGAAGGGATGATAAGTGGATTATGAACGCCATCGTAGGTGCATCTGATCTCGGGCTTACGTTTGATGGCCCTGTGTCCTCTAATTCTACACTTGTTGTTTCCGTGAGACGATCATACTTAAAATTTCTATTCAATCTTTTCAACTTGCCTTTTCTTCCCGTGTATAACGATCTTCAGTTCAAGTATAAAATAAAATTGAATGAGCGAAATCAAATTACAGTTTTGGGTATCGGCGCGCTAGATGACTTTTCATTAAATTTTGATGCGCCTGAAAAAGCCAAGACAGATGCTGATAAAGAAGAAGCAGAATACATTCTCAATATTTTGCCAGTGTCAACGCAATGGAATTATACATACGGCATAAAGTATGATCACTTTCGTGAAAAAGGAAGAACGTCTGTCGTACTTAGCAGCAATGCCTTGAATAACAAATCGGTTAAATATCAGGGAAACAACTCATCTGATCCCAATAACCTGTTACAGGATTATAATAGTCGTGAATCTGAATTTCGATTTCGCGCAGAAGATTATTCGATAAAAGGAAAGTGGAAATTTAATTACGGACTTAACCTGGAGTCAGCGCGATACGACACACACGATTTCACTAAAATTGTTACTCAGCAAGGCCTGACCATTCGTGATTATAATTCTTTGCTTACGCTAATGAAATGGGGCTTGTTTGGTCAGGTGTCAGGAACATTGCTAAATGAACACTTGACAGTATCGGCAGGCTTGCGCACAGACGCCAATAATTATTCTGATGATATGAATAATTTAACTGACCAATTGTCGCCACGGTTGTCAGCGTCTTACGCTTTGTCTGGTAACATTAACCTAAATTTTAATACCGGTATTTATTACCAACTTCCTTCGTATACGGTATTGGGCTATCGGGATTCTCAATCAGATGAATTGATTAACAAGACGAACAACGTCACCTACATTAAAAGTACACACCTTGTTAGTGGTGTGGAATTTAATTTGAAACACAATAGTCGTATTACGGTAGAAGGTTTTTACAAAAAGTATAGCAACTATCCTTTTCTTCTTGAAGATTCCATTTCACTTGCCAACCTTGGGGCAGAGTTTGGTGTGATTGGAAATGCACCTGTTACTTCCACATCCACTGGGAGAAGTTACGGTCTTGAGTTTTTATTGCAACAAAAACTCTACAATGGTTTTTATGGATTGATATCGTATACATGGGTGCGTAGCGAATTTGAAGATAAGGACGACAATTACGCGCCTGCTGCATGGGACAACAAACATCTTGTTAGCCTTACCGGCGGAAGGAAGTTTGGAAAGAATTGGGAGTTGGGTCTTCGTTGGTTGTTTACGGGTGGCGCTCCATACACACCTTATAATATAACGGAAACAGTGAGACGCGAGAACTGGGATGTTCGTCCGTTTGGTTTGCCTAACTATGACCAATTAAATACGAATCGAATCAGTGCGTTTCATCAGCTCGACATTCGCATTGATAAAAAATATTATTTCAGAAAATGGAGTCTTGATGTGTACTTCGATGTGCAGAATGCCTACAATCAGGTCACAAAATTTCAAGATAATATTGATGTAGTGAAAGATGGCAGCGGACAACCGATCGTCAATCCTGATAATCCTGAATTATATATTCCAAAATTTATTCAGAGTACCTATGGCTCCGTGCTGCCCACACTTGGGATCATCGTGGAGCTTTGAGTTTTATTCAAGATAGCCGAACTGTCTGAGTTTGTTTTTTTCCTTCCGCCAATTCTTCGCTACCTTAACCTGGGTTTCCAGAAAGATTTTTTTCTGAAAGAAATTCTCCATGTCTATCCGGGCTTCAATGCCGACCTTCTTTAAAGAACTTCCACCTTTTCCTATGAGTATGCCTTTTTGTGAATCGCGTTCTACATAAATCTGCGCACGGATTTTTATAATCTCGGGTTCTTCCTTAAAATCAATAATGCCAATCTCTGTACTGTACGGAACTTCCTGCGAATAATTAAGAAATATCTTCTCGCGAATAATTTCCGATGCAAAAAACCTTTCAGAACGATTGGTAAGTTCACCATCGGGAAAAAAAGCAGGGTGAACCGGCATGTTGTCAACAATGGTGTCGAGCAATTCGGAAACGTGTGATCCCTTCAGGGCGGAAATAGGAACAATACCTTTTATATTGGGTAAGTGTTCTTTCCAATACACAGCTTTGTCATCTACCTGCGATCCTTTTGCCAAATCGACTTTGTTGATCACCAACAAAATGGGCGTTTGTATTTTATTAAACCGGGCAAAAAGATTTTCGTCAAATTTTTCTCCCAGTTCCACCATTAACAAGATTAAATCTGCATCCTCGAGAGAAACTTTCACGAAGTTCATCATCGCCATGTGCAGATCATATTTGGGCTCCAGTATGCCGGGGGTGTCGGAGTATACAATTTGAAAATCATCGCCATTGATAATTCCCGTTATCCGATGCCGTGTTGTCTGGGCTTTTGGAGAAATAATGGAGAGCCGCTCACCTACTAATTGGTTCATAAGCGTTGATTTGCCCACATTAGGCTTACCCACAATGCTCACAAACCCAGCTTTAAATTCTTTTTGTTCCATGAATGTGCAAAGGTATTTGTTTTTTGTTCGTGATGTTCTAATTTTGTGGTTCACATCGCGGGGTGGAGCAGTTGGTAGCTCGTTGGGCTCATAACCCAAAGGTCACAAGTTCGAGTCTTGTCCCCGCTACTTGAGAGAGGCGATCCGAAAGGTTCGCCTTTTTTGTTTAAGAATTTTTGGAATACTCTCTGAGCTTTTTCTCCAATACAAGACCCATATCTCCTGATGATACAATATTTTGCTTGTTCTCTTTCCGTTATTGAATAATAATATAATGTCTTTTAATTAGGGTTTATTTTATGGCCTCACCTCTGTCCTCTCCCAAGGAGACTCCCGAGTAGAGGATGACAGCAGACCTTAACAAAACCACATTGATTAATAATAGGTCAATTTAAAGCTCAGGGATGAATTGCCCAATCACATTTCTCACACGCGCCTTTTCTTTAGCAGGATTCCATACAAAAGATAATTGGTTAAGCAGGTTTATCCTCTCTCTTGGTAGCGGTGACTTTGGCCTTCGTTGATAGCCAATCCAGATCGCCAGCTTGTGATCTTCTTCCCAATATTCAGGAACGGATGAATGCCCAAATCGTTCATAAAATTTTTCAAGCTTGGTGTACATTTCATACCAGCGCTTTTGCTGTTTGTCCTTTATATCCCCTGACCACTGAAAGCCTAAAGAATTTAGCTTGTCCTTTTTCCAATCCGGTAATTTCTTTTCTTCTAAACGCTGCACTTCTACCCAGCGTCCCAGTTCCTGATTGATTTTATATTTGCTTGGGACTTGGCAATTCCCATGCTGTTTGTGATAATGCTTTAACCCAGCCAACATCGTTAGCCACTTTACACGCCTTTCCTTATCAATTTCAGGGGAGGTATCAAAGCCTAATCCAAGTAACTTGCTCTTCTTTCTTTTATCCAGCTTGTCCCAATTAATTCTCTGGCGCAATACCCATTTGCCAAGCTGCGGGTACTCTTTAGAATGACAACTAACCCTGCAATCACCAAGCTTTTTATAGTATAAAGTAAGCTCTTTGAACATTGCATTCCAGTTTTCCGACTGCTGTGCCTTTATCTTATGGCTCCAAGGAAATTTAATATCATTTAACATCTTCTTCCTATGTGAAAGCATAGTTTGTTCATCGCTACGCTGGCTGTCCACCCAAACGCGAAGAGCGTGATATTTAGCATCAATACTTGGTATGCGGTGATGGTGATATTCTTTATAGAAAGATTTTAACTGGTCATACTTTCTTTTCCATTTTTCTTCAGCAAGTTGCTGCATGTCTTTATGCCACTTAAAGCCAATGGCATTCAGCCTCTGCCTTCGCTCAATCACCATTGTATGTTCTTTTTCGCGCTGTCTGGATACCCACTTGGCAAGGGTCTGGTTACGCCAGGTTGATGGAACCACGGTGTGCTTATGCACGTCCTTGAATTCAAGCAGCTCTCCAAACATCTTATTCCATAGCCTATCTCTTAATTCTTGTTGCCTTGACATCCCATAAAAAAACTAAATCTTAACGAAATAACAAAAATAACCTATGGCCACTAAAGGTTGGACAATAAAATTCAGACCGTGGACGCTGGTGCATTCCGAGATATTCGAAAGTAAGCTCTCTGCCATGAAAAGAGAACAGGAGTTGAAGACTTTTTAAGGCAGGGAATTTATTAGACAAAATATTTTCAATCAATAATCTCCATTGAGGCTCATATCCGCCAGCTGGCGGACACAAACCACGCTACTAGAAGAAAGGCGATCCGAAAGGTTCGCCTTTAATGTTTGAAGAACTTCAGAATGCTTTAGTAGTAACGCGTGGGCTTGTTTTCCTTTATCCTACTATCCTTTCGTTTACTTTCAAGTTGCTATTTAAACTTATCGATCTTGAGTTCTCTCGCTGGTAAAAGTTGCTATCCATCACTCCGGCTGAATAAATATATACTTCACCAACTTGAACTCCATCTTTATCGAGTCACGCAAGCGATGGATGGCATCGGTGATTTCTGTTGTATCCAGTTCATCCTTAAAATCTACAAGCAACATGAGCACGACTTCTTCCGGTGATTGATAGGTCGATATCATGCTTTTTACACATGTCACACTGCCGTCCCTTTCCACAAGTTCCTTGATGCGTTTCTTCGTGTCGGGTGCTATGCCTTCACCCATCAACAAGCTTCGGCTTTCACGCGCCAGTATGAACGATACAAACACTAACAACAGTCCCACGAGTAATGACGCAACGCCATCCAGAACGGGTATGTTAAACGTTTGATTGATGTACATGCATATCAATACAATCAATAAACCGCCGACAGCGGCAGCATCTTCGGCGAGCACCAGAAAACTTGCCGGATCCTTACTGTGCATAATCGCAGCCCAAGTTGACAACTCGCCCCGAACTTTGTTGAATGCTTTAGCCGCAATATAAAGCGCGATCCCTTCAAAGACCATAGCAAGTGACAAGACAATATAATTCCAGGTGGGATCATCAATCGGCTCCGGATGGCGAATGTGCAAGATTCCTTGATAGATAGAAAGGCCACCACCTAAGCCAAATATTAAAATGGCCACAATAAAAGACCAGAAGTAAAGTTCTTTTCCATAACCGAAAGGATGATCCTGATCTGCCGGCTTCTTGCTGCGGTGTATACCGAATAGCAGTAGACCTTGGTTGGTAGTATCTACCAACGAATGGATCCCCTCTGAAATCATAGATGAGCTGTTAGTAAACGCGCCTGCGATAAATTTCGTAATGGCTATTAATAGGTTTGCCACCAACGCGATGTAGATAGCAAATTTGCTGCTCTTCGTATTCATAAAATTGTCTCATTTGTTCAGATAAGCATTTACAAGATGCAAAGAACATCCCATACTTTACAATTCACGTACAAGCGCTGCTTTAACCATCAGCAGTTTCTGGAAGGGGAAAAACTTCCTCAATCACATTTTTATTTCAACACTGATATTGAAAAACCAAGCTGGCTTGAGGCGTATTGCTTGAATTTAAATTTCCGAAGCGTAGAGGGTTTGCACTTCAGCAAAAATTTAAGAAACTAGCATGGCCAATATTGTTGCAATTGTTGGAAGACCTAACGTAGGAAAATCAACTTTCGTCAATAGTGTGAACTCGTTTCTGAAGCGATAAAAACCTCACAGACGAAAAGTTGACATTACGTCCTTGCTAGATTATGTTGATGAATTTCGGAAGAGATAAGTTAAGAGAACTGTTTTTTTGACCCAATCAATTACTTCGAGGAATGATCCTTTTTTGTTCGAACACCTTGATCAATTTTTTGTCCAACGGGTTTTCAAGGATCAGATTATAATTTTTCCAAAACGCTTCATTATAAACCTTTGTCTGCGTTGCAAGTGAAGCGCCTCTTGCGGCTTTTAGAGGAGCCAAAGACTTTCGTCTATCCTCGACATCTAATGTTGTTATTTTATTAACCAGAAATTCGCGCGAATAATTTTCAGTCCGTATTATTCTCTTTTTTGCCTGATCCAAATTTTTGATTGTGTACTGCTGTTTGATGTAGCTCAAATAAATTTTCTTCTCGTAGCGTTTAAAAATGTATTTGAAGTTCAGCTGTTCAATGTGCCACGGACCAAGAGTGTACTCTATTTCCTTTTTCTCTCCGAACAATTCAAATTGAAGAATGGCGTGGTCTTCTTCGCTCACGTATACTTTATAAAAAGCAGGAAACCGTTGGGCGTTCGGAATTTCTATTGAAATGACAGAAACATTTTCATCGTTTATTTTAGAAAATCCAACCCACTCATAGATTAAGTCATTGGGGAATTTCAAAAAGCTTTGTAAAAAAATGAACGCCGTCTCGCGATTATACTTAACAAGATTTTTATCCAGCAGACTGGTCAGGGCGTTTCCGCTGCCGTAATTCCACCCTTCCATTATGGCGCTTCTTCTTATTTCATTAACGTATATCTCTTCTTTATTTGTATTTCCACTTCTTTTTGAAACATACCCAGGATCATAAACCGTTACGGCTGCTTCAATAAGAGTACCTGGATACGTGATGCTATCTGTAAAGTCAACTATCTCCCAGCTTCGGTGAAACCCTTCCATTAGGTATGGTACCGTTGGATACAAAAGTGGAATTGCATTCATAGCGTCTTCTACAAGCTTTCTTGCGCCGTCACTTGATACAGTTACATCGCTAAGAACAATGGGTGATTCAGTGAGGTAAAATTCTTTTATCTCATTAAGACTTGAGACTTTGTCTCTAAATGTCTCATAGCCGATGTAGGAGATCAGCAGTGTATCATTTTTCAAATCAATTGGAATGAAAAAATCAAACTCTCCGAGCTCGTTGGACACCGTCCCCAAGGATGAGTTTTTGATAGTGATGTTGGCGTATGGCAATGCCGCTCTTGTGTGCAGATCAATTACCTTACCGCTCACTTCAAAATATGTTTGAGCAACTACTGTGTTAGTCGTGATTAAAAAAAGCCAGAGTACTGTTGCTTTCATAAAAATTATTTATCCACAATTACGTCCATAGATTGACTTATTTTTTTTTGCGAGACGGGTTATGAGTACTGGTAATCCGTCTGCACCTCGGTTAACAAAAGAAATTCAAGTTTTCCAATATTATTTTCTCGAATTTGCAGTGAACTGTTTTTCAAGATCAACACCTTTCTTTTCAAGGTCACTAGAAATTTTAGGATCATACGGTATTTGTTTTACCATATCATTGTTTAGCCAATACGCAGAGTCATAAGGTATTAAAGGTATTGCCGCAAGTTTTCTATTGGCTGGTCTGTGCAATGTTGATTTTCCATTCGGAAGAAAATTGATGTTTTGAATAATAGCCTGCGAATTCTCTTCATTGTTATTAATAAGTTTGCCGGATTTACTGTCAAGCCAGTTATAAATAACATAATTATTCAGGTAGTGCATATACATTCTATCATTGAATGATTTAAAAACATATGTTGCTTTATACTCCAATATCTTTAGTTTCAAGGACGCCGGTATACCAGAAGGTTGTATAAGACTCACTTTATCTTTTCCATCGAAATCCAATTGAACAATGGCATAATCATCAGCCCGGATATAGAATTTGGCACTGAAAATAAATCGCTGAATGGCTTCCTTCACGTTCGCATCGACTATGTAAACCAGCTTATCATTGAAGTACGTTGGTGTATCCAATTCGAATTCATATACGGATTGTTTCATGTTGTCTAGAAGCATTTGCTTGTTCCGTGCGTAGTTCTCTACGGTCATTAACCATTGTGGTTTAAAGAAAGGCGCGGGAAGATTTGTTTTTGAATTGGTGTACACATTACT
>JBBRKB010000125.1:0-9649 GCA_038218385.1 Cytophagales bacterium
GGCAACCAAAGGATTGGGTGTACCAAGAAGAGTTGTCACCATATTGGAGGGCGAGAGTTTAGTGAACGATGCCACGGGTTTAATAGCCTATCGCTACGCAGTAGCCGCTGTCGTGACAGGAACGTGTAGTTTAGCAGAAGCAGGTTTGCACTTCTTTTTTGTTGCCGGAGGAGGAATACTTTTTGGTTTGCTGTTGGGATGGATATTTAAACGAATTCATAAGATCACGCCCGACAACCCCACAACGGATACTACATTAACTTTTCTGGTTCCGTTTATCGCTTACATGGGAGCAGAAGAGTTTCACATGTCGGGAGTATTAGCAGTTGTCACAGCAGGATTGTACCTGAGCTGGAATGCTTCTGAAATATTTTCACAGCGCACGCGCCTTCAAGCGAATGGAACATGGGATACCGTGATCTTTATATTAAACGGTATCATCTTTATACTTATTGGTTTGCAATTGCAACCCGTGATTGAACACATTCAAAGCACTTCTATAGATACCCTTCTTTTTTACGGCGTAATAGTGAGCCTCACGGTAATTATCGGCAGAATTATTTGGGTCTATCCGGGAGCCTACATTCCACGATGGTTTTCTAAAAAAATCCGTAGAACAGAACCGAAGGTCAACATCCGGCTCGTCACGGTTATTGCGTGGTCGGGTATGCGTGGCGTGGTGTCACTGGCTGCTGCGTTAGCTCTTCCGCTAACATTAGCCAATGATCAACCTTTTGAAAACCGAAGCTTCATCATCTTTCTTACTTTCTGTGTGATTTTATCAACCCTGGTTGTACAAGGTTTGAGTTTACGCCCACTGATAAAATTGCTTGGCATAAAGCCCGATGAACAAGAATACATTGATGAACAGGAGGCGCGTCTGAAGATTGCTGGTGTTGTGATCAACCGCATCGAAGAGGAGTTTTCGCTCGGCCTCAGCGAGGATGTGTTGAACCAGATCAAAACCAAATATGAAATACGTTTTCAACGGTTGATGAAAGATCAGACTAAGCGAAGATTAGATGAAGAACAGATCAACGAATTTCACCGGATTCAACATGAACTTCTAGATATGGAACGCAACCACATTCTTGTCATGCGGCGTGAAGGCATCATCAGTGAAGAGGCGCTGCGGAAGATTGAGTATGAATTGGATTTAGAAGAGACCAGGTTGATTTTGGAGAAGAAGGGAAAATAGGTTGCCTCTTAACGTGTGTAGTTTTTGTGGGTGAAGAACACCCGCAAAGGCGAGAGGTGAGTTGGGGCAGACCCTGCTGAGACTAAAAAACATTGATAATGGAACCATACTCAAACAAAAATAGCACGGCTAGGCCAACTTATTTAATTGTACTAATTCTGATTAATGCGATCTTAAGCCTGTATTATGGTATAAATTCATATGATCTAATGGTTGGTAATTATAACCCTGATGGTTGGAGGGTTACTATTTATTTATATTTTAGCTGTTGATATTATATTTATTGTAGTACTAATTGATATTTTAAGAGCTAAGGATTGGAGAGTTTTAATTGTCTCTATCTTAAATATCTTGGCTCAAAATTTAGTATTGGGGATAATTAAATTTATGCCCTATAGCGCTCTCATTGTGAGTATTTTTTTTAGCGGTTTATTAATCGCAATGATTTTTCGAAAATACAGACTAAAGGATACTGAAAAGTGAAACAAAAAAATTGACCATGTAGTGAGGTCTTCTCAATGAACCTAAACTGTAGTTTTTGCGGGTGAAGAACACTCGCAAAGGCGAGGTTGTTATATTCCAGAATGGGGGGCTAATGGTCATACAATTGATGAAGTTGGACTTTACACCAACTCACAATATTAAAGGCATTATTATTATTATTTAGCCGTTGTAATATAATTGTTGGTTAATCGTTATTAAACCGGTATGTTAATCAACAATTATAGTTTTACACCAAATGCATTCTCTATATCATAATGAGGAAAATCTATCCTAGCGTAGTCTTGTTTTTTTTTCTTTTATCAATTTCTTCCCTGGTCTTTTCCCAAGAATCAATTGATAAGCGAAGTATTGAATTAAGTTTCTCTATCGGATGTTCTCTCCAATTTTTCGCTTTTGAACATTTTCTTCAGCAACCTAATATTCCAAGATATGACGGAAGTTTTACTTTTGGTGGGGGCGGCAATGAAGATGGATTTGGAGTTCCTATTGCTTTCAAAGTATATGATACTCATTGGGGTGTAGGATTAGCATACGAACCTACTATTCGGTATGACATCGTGAAACCTGCAGGTTTTTTTTTAGTAAGTGGCCCTCCAAGCAAAAATGTTTACGGCTTATTCTTTGATCATCACTTTTCAGTGTATCATAAATTCAGTCCTACTCAATTTTTATTTTACAAGTTCAAAAAGGCAATACCTATGTATGTTGGCGTAGGTTATAGTGTGATAAGCCTTAACCAGTCTTATGATTATAGCTGGAAGCTTTATGATAAAAGAACACAGACTGTTACGATCGGTTCAAAAGTAGATCTTTCATTTAATGGAATACATGCCCTTTTTGGAATGCAGGTTTACAAGAGATTCTCTATGGAGACAAAATTTATTCATGTACCTCAAAATCAAATTATTTATAAAATGTATCAGTCAACTAATATGATCATTATTAAAGGAGCATATCAAATACCTATTTTGGAAAGAAAAAAGGTATAAAGAAAAACTAATTTCAAATTCTGTTATGAAAAAAACCCTTATCATGTTCCATCACTTGAAGTACTTATGTCGTAGTGATTTCGCTTCGAGACCTCATGTTGTGCAGACACTCAGCGCAAAGTCGCCACAAATTTGATTGAACCTACAATGCTTTTAATCTTGAGATGAGCCAAGAATATCTCATCATAATTTAATTTGCCTTCTGCAATCTTAACGTCTCGGGCAGACCCTGCTGAGCCGGAAAGCAAAATGATCTCCTATATCAAGAGTATAATGTAAACATCAGGTAATTATCGAATTCGATTGGATAAAAAAAACATCGTAGAAAATTATGACTAAATAAATCTCGTCCCCTGATAAAGTCAAGGCATATCTGAATGCAAGATGGATCCATGATTTAGTAATTAGGTTTCGGAGCACCGGACCTACAGCAAGAGCATTTTTTTTGAGACTGAAATTATTTTAGAACGTCATCGAATATTTTATTCATGGCATCTTTCGACTGTGTTAACTCATCTACTTTTCCATAATTGGCGTTCACTGCCCATGAAATAGTAACCTGCTCATCAGGAAAGTATACCATACTGGCATAGTACCCAATCGCATCACCACTGTGCATGTAGGCTGATCCGTAGTCTGTTTCGATTTTAAAAATACCTAGCCCATAATAAGTTGTGAATCCCTCGCTGTCTTGCACCTTGGGAGCTTGCCATGTCATCATCTCGTCAAGTGAAGAAGACGAGACTATTTGACCCGTAAGAAGTTTAGTAAAGAATAAATTTAGATCATGCGCATTTGAAATTAGTCCACCGTCAGCTGTAAAATAATCCCAACCACTGTAAGTCGTAGCATTGATAAGATTTAGATTGCTGTAAAAATCCACGTACCCGCTGATGATTCCATCGGGAACAGGATCTTTGGCAGCAAACTGCGTGAAGTTCAATCCTAGAGGTTTAAAAATTCTATCTTCAAAGAATTCGTAGAATGGCTTACCAGTGATGTGCTCAATGATCATACCGAGTAAGACGTAGCCTGTGTTGGAATACTGCACGTCACTGCCGGGTGAGAAATACGCATCTTTCCCGCGCGCATACTCAATCAATTCATCAGGTTGCCACGTCTTTGTCAAATCGTTGAGCGAGGCTGTTTGAAATTTCGCACTTTGGATATAGTTGAAGATGCCACTGGAGTGTTGCAACAATTGTTTTATAGTAGATTGATTGGCATTTTTTAAACCTTTGATATCATCTGCAGATAAATAATTTGTTATCGGTTCATCAATAGAAAGAAGCCCATCCTCTTGAAGTAGAAAAATTGATACAGCGGTGAATGTCTTCACAGTGCTGCCAACTCGTGTAATGTTGCAAGGTTGCAAACTAATATGAGAGACTAGATCGGATAAACCCTCAGCCCCCGACCAATAACCGTTTTCATTATCATGAACAGTCATCATCATTCCCGGAACACCTGAACCAACGATTCCTGAAATTAAATTTATGTACTGCTCTGATTTCGGATGGTTAGGATTGGTATCGACAATAGGAATGTCGCATTGATAATCGTCAGCGGTAAATACAGCGTCTTCCTGACAAGCGAATGCAAATACAAGAACAGCAACGAGCGCAATTACTTTCTTCATTTTTTATTTTTGTTTTCGAATGGATAAACCTTCACCCCTACATGTAGGCTAGTGTGCGACATTAACGGAATAAAACCAGGGGAATAGGGATATTCAATCCAGGATTGATACAGTGCAAAAACTTCGGGAGATCGTGCGTTCTCTCGATCAAGCGTATACCCCAACCCAAATGTTAAGGAGGGCATGAGCCGCGGATTCCCTCGATCGGCTTTGCTTTCGTAGACCCCATTTTTAAATTGATATTCTTGTTGTGTCGTGAACGTATGCATATACCCGATACCGATTTTGCTTTTGATGTTCAGCCCAAAATTTAGTTTATAGTCCATGCCAAGTTCTGCATTGGCATAAAGACCTTGAAATAAATTGCGATGAAACATGTATCCGATGTTTATAGTCGGATAAAACCTGAAATGCCTGCTCTCTTTCCAATTGAATTCCGTTCCCGCTTGCATTCCCGGATGGATAGGATTGTTGATAAAAGTTGTAAAAGGGATTGTGGTAGCCTCATTAAAAAGCGAGAGCGTAAGAGGTTGTTGTGCATGTGCACCGGTCATAACCAGCAGCAACAAAGCAACCAATGATATCTTTCCCAATCGAGCATCGTTATTCATACTAGTCTTTTAATTTTTCGCAAATAAACAGTTAGACGAGGCAATTGGTAGCAAGCTCTTCTGTTAATATGTCGAACCGGACAGATCAGATGTCGAGCCGGACAGCTACTTATGCGCAAGCCATTCAGCGAACTCGGATGCTTTTGTCTTGGCAAGAAATACTTTTTGATTTGAAGCCGGACTCAATTCAATTTCAAGCCTTCGGGTAGGAGTTTGATGATACTTTAATATACTATTTCGGTTCGCAAGGATCTGTCGATTTAACTGAAAAAAATCATTAGGAGAGACGGAACTAGCCAGTTCTTTTAAAGGGAAATCGTACACGTATTTTTTGCCCTCTGTGGTTGCCAGAAACGTCACTTTTCCTTGTACTATGAAATAACTTATTTTACTCTTAGGTATTTTTACTGCTTGAGCACCTGATTTTGCAATGAAATAATCCTTGTCGACTTTTGATCTGGTATCATCAAGCGTTGTTAAGATATCTAAATTGTGTTTTCGATAGTACAAGATAAAATATATTAGGTTGATAAGGGCGCAAAATAAAGCCACCAAAGGTAACTCAAGATAGAAGATTGAGCTTTCATTTAAATCAACATGGATAAGCGAAAGGTAAATTAACTCAATACAAATAATGAAAACGGTTGGAATAGCAATTCCCCAGATTGCTTGATGGAAAAGCCTTTGTTTGAATTGGTTTCCCCAATCAAATTTTTGATTGATCCTGTTAAAAAACCACTTAAAGTAGAGTCCAACACTAAACGTACACCCAAATGCTAAAAGTAAATCACTGTAATAACTGGGGATCGTAAGTAGTTTGGAGAGTGAGTTGTCGTTTCCGATATGGACAATCGAAATTGCCATAACGGGATATAACAGAACGAATATCCATTTATCATTTACCGGAGATGCTTCTGCATTTAATTTATTGTTCTTCATGTATGCGGAAGGGGGTCTTATCAATTTATTCTGCGACCTGTTTAAACAAAGTTATTCTTCATGATGATAATTAGCTAATAATTGTCTAGAACAGCATCGTGTTAGGAGTGTTGTTGCTGTAAAATCCTTTTTCAGAATTCATAGTCCTTGTGAATTTTAAGTCGAAGTGAAGTCTTCGCTTCGAGACCTCATGTTATACCGGCGCTCCATGCAGGCGCGCTAGACTTGAGCCAGTTAGGGACACAAGATTCCATCAATTCCTGTTACGCGTCTTTACATAATTTCAATGAGTTCTACTTTTTAAAAACAGAATCAGCATGCTTAATGTATTGTTGCCAATCATACAGTGTGATATCGTGTGCTCCTTTTCTAATGTGATAACGAACCACATCACCTACAGGAACTTCAACAGGAGGTAATGTGTCTCCTTTTATTCCTTCGATACCAAACAATGCATACGCAGGTCCAGCATTTTTTAAACCTAAAAACTCACCAAACGGGTCAGCCCACTCATCATCTTCTGCACTGGCAACGTACAATGGACGTGGCGCCATCAGTGCAAGCAGCATGTGCTGATCAACAAGCATAGCAGATTCATTTTTGTTATATGTTTTATACTGATCCACAAACCAATATGGAAACGATGTGTTAATGCGTTCTACAGTCTCGCCAAAATTTCTTCTAGCCAGTGCCGCTCCACCTTCGCCTGAATCGTTCGATACAACGATTGCCATTCGGGTATCATTCGCTGCCGACCACAGCGCCGCTTTGCCAAGTCGTGAATGACCTGTCACAACTATTTGTTTCGAATTGATTTGCTTGTCTTGTACAAGATAATCTACCATTCGACTTAACCCCCAAGCCCATGCGCTCATGGCACTCCACTCATTTGGTTGCACATTCAATTTCTCTTTTAAGCTTGATCGGATGCCCGTTTTCCATCCATCGACATGATCTGGTTCAAGGTCTCCGCAGTATGCAGTTGCAACGGCATAACCACTTTTCAATAATTCCTCAACAGGCCAACGTCTATCGTGGATGGCGCGTGACATCTCGGTTGCTTTGTGTTCTTCAATCTGAAATTCCTTGTTGTTCGGTACCCAGCTTTCAGAAAGCTTGATACCCCTATCAGCATGCACGGTGTGGTTTCCAAAAAAATTTAATCCTATAAAAACAGGGACAGGTTTTTTCTGTGCGCTGGGTATGTAAAGCAAAACATCCATGTAGGCGTTTTCATTATTCTTGTCGAAATAAATTCTCACCTGCTTCCGAACAGCTAAACCATCAAGAGCTTTTTTATTCTCTTCAATAACCTTAAAAGAAATGTCGGGTGTTGGTGATGGCATTACACCATACACATGCTTCGAAAATAAATCCAATATCTCAGGTCTTCGTTTGGCGTTCCATTCCTTTGCATTCTTCACGGTTGATCCATCACGCATGACCAATAACTCGGGGAGTTTGTATTCGCCCACTTTTGATTCGTCATAGTTGGGTTGAAAATCTTTCTGACCGAATGATGATGTTACTGCGCATATCGCCAGCATCAACACTCCATATAGTATTTGAAAATCGAACAACTGCATAAGTCTCATATATTAATCTATTTCTAAAAAAACATTTATCGATCATAAATAGGAAAGCCACCATTTGTCCCTGTGATTTATTTATTGCGATAGTTATACAGAGGTGTAAAGCAATCACAACAGAAATCCAGACACCGGACAATCCGCAAGTTATTAAATTTAATGCGTGTTTTTGATAATTGTCTTTGTTCTAAAACAATGCTTTGCAGATTGTAAACCAATTTAGTGATTTAACCAACCTTAACAAATTTATTAGGGTGCGCATACATTGTCCATTACCTTAATCCTCAAATAGAGTTTCCTTCAAAATTTTATATTAAAGTACGTTCTTCGCTTCGAGACCTCACGATGGGCAGACCCTCAACGCAAGGTCGCCTATTTTAAATTTGATTAAACTTTATAATGAGAATAGGGGCAGACCCCGCTTTGACGAGGCATCATCAGCGAAGAGGCGCTGCGAAAGATTGAGTATGAATTGGATTTAGAAGAGACCAGGTTGATTTTGGAGAAGAAGGGGAAGTGAGTATTTTTCGCACCAGACTAATCCACATACCTAATTTTATGTCGTAGTGAGATCTTCGCTTCTCGACCTCACGTTGGGCAGACAAGCAACGCAAGGTCGCCTATTTTAAATTTGATGAACTTTATAATGAGAGTTGGGGCAGGCTCTGCTGAGACAAGGGCGTTAGATTATTAATTGATTTAACATAAAATGTAAATATTTACCTATTGGAACTCACATCCTCATTAAATAACTTTCAGGAAATTAATTATTCAATTTAATCCCCTCAATCTAACCTCTTATGAAAAAGGTAATTCGATTTTTCAGTGTACTACTATGCTTGCTTTTTACAAGTGGAGCGTATGCTCAATTTAAATTTGGCCTCAGTGCCGGGTTAAATCTTAATAAGATACATGCCGAGCCGAAAGGTGGCACATGGGAAACTAAATTTAATTTAGGTTATAGAGTGGGGGCGAACGCCTTATATGTAATGTCCCCGCATTTTGAAATACAATCAGGTGCCCTTTTTATTCTGAAGGGCACGGCCTATAACTTGGAGAAAGTGTTTCAAATCCCAAACAAAAAAGTTACAACTAGTGGATATGCACGAAGATCGCTCACGTATTTGGAAATACCACTAAAACTGGCTTTCACAATCAAGCATTTTCAGATATCTGCCGGGCCTTACATTGCTTTTGGTTTGAGTGGCAGGGAAAAATTTAACTATCGTGTTAAAGTTGATGGAAATGAGACAAAAATTAATTATGAGGCAACCTATAAAGTAACTTATAAGCCTCGTGATTGTTCTTATGATCGCCAGTATTTTAGGGGACTTGATTACGGTGGTTCTGTAGGAATCGGTTATAACCTGGCTCGGTTTAGGTTTAATGTTGACTATACATTTGGTTTAAAAGATATCACCCCCGAAATAATCTACCCAGGTAATTGCATTGTCATTGATCCCAACAATCCTCCACCGGGCACTGTTATTGTTGTGCCGAATTCTACTTTAACTAATAGGGTTATTGGATTAACGATTATGTATACATTTTCCCGCAAATAAACTTCGTCCCTCAATTTATTTTTAATACCACGAATCTTTCATAGTGAGGTTTTCTCTACATACCTCACACTCTGCAAACACTCACCGCAGGGTCGCCCATTTTGAATTTGATCGAACTTTAAAGTGAGAGTTTGGGCAGACCCTGCTGAGAAGATAAAGTACAACTTCATTCCATAATCAAATTGCACTACCTAGTGCTTCATTTTTATCGTTACTTAATTACTTTTTATCAACGGAAGATATTTTTGTCTTTCCTCTATAACCGCGAAAACCAAAACAGCGGTCATAATCAAGGGTATTGGTAAGCCCGTTGCTAATGTAAAATGATGAGCCAAAATACCAACCATAATGGGTGTGAGGATCAGTACACCCAATGCTCTGAATCTTGGCAAAATTAAGAGCACTCCTCCTACTATTTCAAAGGTTGCTAGTAGTGGCATTAGCCAGGTAATTTCCATCATAGCTGCAAACATTTTCATCATTTCCTCAGGCATGTTTTGAGGAACGGGTATGTAATTAAAAAACTTATTAAGACCTGCATTTATAAACATCAAGCCTGTGAGTAGACATAGAACAAATAGAATTTTTCTTTTCATAATAAAATTAGTTGGTTAATGT
>JBBRKB010000126.1:0-9615 GCA_038218385.1 Cytophagales bacterium
TTAGGAATGGTGAATTTATAAATCATCCCGAATGTCAGGAGACTATTTAAATGTGTATCGATTTTTATAGGAGGATTGGTTTTTTTAATAGAGAATTGTAAATGAAATTTTTACTTCATGGTGTCGAAGGTGCCAGACTTATCTTTCGCGAACTGAGGAAATCGGATTTTAATGTGTGGCTTGAGTTTCATAAAAATCCTGCGAGCACGCAGCACTGGGTTGCTGATTTTGATACACCAGAGATGGAGTGCAGCAGGTGGTATGACAATCAATTTCAACGATACACAGAAGATCGGGGAGGAATGAACGCTTTGATTGAAAAAAGTACGGGCAATCTGATCGGGCATTGTGGACTTTTAGTTCAAGAAGTTGATGGTATCGCCGAACTGGAAATTGGTTATTCTTTACTGCCTTCATTTTGGAATATGGGCTATGCTTCAGAAGCGGCAATGAAATGTAGAAACTTTGCGTTTGAAAATAACTTTTCAGAATCACTCATATCGATCATTAGCCTGACAAATTTTCCTTCTGAAAAAGTGGCTTTAAAAAACGGAATGCATAAAGATAAGCTGACCTTTTACAAAGGGAATCAGGTAAATATTTTTAGAGTCAATAAGAAGGATTGGAATCATTAAAATTGCATCAACTTTAATGTGTAATCAATTCACATTGACATGGTCACCTTGTTTTGTTTTCCAGCGTTCATGCATCCACACCCATTGCGCAGGATACTTTCGAATTCGATTTTCAATAAAAGTACTGAATACTTGCGTGTTGAACTGAATGTCTTCTTCTTCATTACCTGTCACTCGAACTTGAATTTCAGGTAGGATCTCAATGTGCTGCAACCCATCGTCACCTAAATGGCTGAAGGCTGGCATAACGGCTGCTCCTGTCTTCATGGCCAATAGCGCCGCACCAATTGGTGTTGAGGCTTTCATTCCGAAGAAATCAATAAACGTGCTCTTTACTCTTGTGTCTTGATCGATAAGAAGGGCAACGGATCCTCCCGCCTTCAAAACTTTCAACATGGCAAAGTTAGCTTTGTCACGCTCTACATAATTCGTTCCATTTCGATTTCTGTGCTTCCACATTAAGTCATTGAGCTGCTTATCTTTTAACGGTGTGCCAATCACCATAAAATTTAAACGACGTAATGCCATTGACGTGATCTGTAGTTCGAACGCACCCAGATGACAGGCAATAAAGATTACACCTTTACCTCGCTTGTCGGCCATTTCAAAATTTTCGAACCCTTTCATCACCACAATCTTATTGAGCTCTTCTAGAGAATTAATAGTGGACGCACGGAGTACATCTCCGGCATTTTTCCCCAACATGGTAAATGAGTCCAGCGCGAGTTCTTTTATTTCTGTTTGTGATTTTTCCTTTCCAAACACCATTGTGAGATGTACTATAGCTAATTGCCGATAACGTTTTAGCAACATTCCCATCATCTTACCTAAACTACCACAGAAGGAAAGCCATACCTTTCGGGGCATCCAATTGGATATAGCTATCAAAAATTTGACAAGGAAATATATTAAACTGTACTTAATTTTTTTTCTAAAATCTCTGATTGCTCCCATGTTGTTGGATCACGTAACGGAGTTCATAATTTGACTCACACCAAAGTTAAGGTTAATGTACAGATGTTTTTATCAGCATATTAAAATATTTCAGATTAACTATTGCTATGTGGATTGTTGGAGTTGCGCGATAAGTATTCTATCTTGATTCCAATGACTGAGTCGTACATTCGAAATTTATTTAAAGCCTTAAAAATCATCCCATGAGATCAATCGTATCCATCATTTTCCTGTGTCTTTTGTTAGCCTGTCAAAAGCAGGGAGCTGAAGTTGATAAATCAAAAAACGCTGACGTTGTTATATATGGAGGAACAGCTGCGGCCATCACTGCCGCTGTTCAGGTGATCAAGATGGGAAAGTCAGTACTGATCGTTTGTCCTGACAAGCACTTGGGCGGTATGTCTTCATCCGGATTGGGTTTTACCGATACGGGTAATAAAAGTGTTATCGGTGGATTGGCGCGAGAATTTTATCATCGCTTGTATACCTACTATCAACAACCCGAAACCTGGAAGTGGCAAAAACATGAGGACTATGGTAACGTAGGACAGGGAACCCCAGCTATAGATGGAGAAAATAAAACCATGTGGATATTTGAACCCCATGTTGCTGAAAATGTTTTTGAAGATTTTGTAAAGGAATATGATATCAAAATATTTCGTGATGAATGGCTCGATAGAGAGAAGGGAGTGAAAATGAAAGATGGAAAGATTATTTCCATTACTACTTTGAACGGAAATACCTATAGCGGAAAAATATTTATGGATGTAACCTACGAAGGAGACCTCATGGCTGCGGCCGGTGTTCGTTATCATGTAGGAAGAGAATCCAACGCAACCTATAACGAACAATGGAATGGCATACAGGTGGGCGTATTGCATCATGGACATCATTTCGGAAATTTGAAAATTAGTCCCTATGCCATTCCGGACGATTCATCCAGTATTGTATTGCCGCGCATATCAACAGCTGATCCTGGAATAAAAGGAGAGGGCGATGATAAAGTGCAAGCCTATTGTTTCAGGACATGCCTGACGAAAAATGAGAACAACCAGGTGAAATTCACAAAACCCGATGGTTATGATTCTTCTCAATATGAATTACTCATTCGTGTTTATGAATCGGGTTGGAGGGAGACGTTCAATAAGTTTGATCCCATCCCAAATTTAAAAACGGATGTAAACAATCACGGCCCATTTAGTTTTGATAACATTGGAATGAATTATGATTATCCCGAAGCTTCGTATGAGCGAAGAGCAGAAATCATTGAAGAACATGAGACCTATCAAAAAGGATTACTTTATTTCATTGCAACCGATCCTCGCATACCAACAGAAGTTCAAGCGGAAATGCAGAAGTGGGGCTTGGCTAAAGATGAATTCACTGACAATGGAAACTGGCCACATCAGATTTATGTTCGGGAAGCGCGAAGAATGCTCGGTACTTTTGTGATGACTGAAAATGAAATTCAAGGCAATAGCCCTGTAAAAAAATCTATTGGCATGGGCTCCTATACGATGGACTCACATAACATTCAGCGCTACATTACCCCCGAGGGTTTTGTGCAGAATGAAGGTGACATTGGCGTTCATCCAAAGCATCCTTACAAGATCGACCTGGGCACCATCATGCCGAAGAAAGAAGAATGTTCAAATTTGCTTGTTCCTGTTGCCGTTTCCAGTTCACATATCGCGTATGGTTCTATACGCATGGAACCTGTGTTTATGATTTTGGGACAGAGTGCAGGTACTGTTGCAGCAATGGCGCTGGAGAAAAATATTGATATGTATGATTTGACGTATGAGGAGATACGGAAAAAACTTATTGAGGATGGGCAGTTGTTGGAGATGGCTGAGTTGTGATATTTGCGACTAGGAGTTTTATTAAAATACTGATACAAATTATTAGAAATCCCTCTGAGATTATTCGTTAAATTTGAACTATAGAATATTTGAATCATGAGAAATCTTAATATCAGCATATCAGAACTTGAACTAGACAAATTTGGTATCAAGAAGGATAAGATAACATTCTCAGAGTTTTTGGATTTGGTAAGCAAAGAGCTCACCCGTCAAACACTAAATAAATCTATTGAACTTTCTGAAAAATCAAAGTGATAAAGTAGAATTAGGGGCTACTGAAAAAGTCAGAAGTTATTAGGACATTCATTGCGTATTATTTTTTTTGTTGACGCGTTTTTAATTGGCAGCACAAAAGTCCCGAAGGGATGTAATAATGTAACCCGGGCGTTTTTAGCCCGGGGATTTAAAATAACAACACTAAAGCGCCACAGGGAATTTTAATCAGGCTTCTGATTTTTTGGCGCGCACACTAATCGCGTAAAGGTGCATGATGGCGGTGGGCACTTACTTTAACTGTTTCTAATTATGAAAAAATAAGTGTTGGTCCAACTACCCTGCCTTAGCAATCTCAATATCATCGGCTACCCATTGGGTAATCTGATTCCAATCTACATATCCGACCCGGTTGGTCCACAGTGGATTGACGTTTTGCTCCAATGCCGCTGAAGCATATTTTTTCCACGCTTCAAGCGCATTGTTAAGTTCTATTACGGACTGATCTTGATATTGCTTCTCGCCGGTCTCCCGGAACATAGCAAGCTGGGTAGCGCCAGCAATTTTATATGCATAATATTTCCCGAGCAGCGCCATGGTCTTTATATCGTGAATGGTCACTTTCAATTCCTTGTTTTCCCTCGGTTCAAAACCAGCAATGATTTCTATTGCCCTATCAGATTGCCCGTGTAAAAGCTGTGCAACCTCAAGCGGTGATTTTAAATCTGATGTTCCGCTTTCAACTGACATTTTCACATAATCAGGAATCGACTGAAAACCTGACCGGGTATGTGGTGGTAAATTGATAAAGCGATTTACATCGTGAAATCCAGTTTCATTTTGAGCGTATGCCGGCCGGCTCTTGCACCCTTCGATATACCATTGAAAATCCAACGGCCCCCAATGAAATCCAGTCGTTGTTGGATAAATCATGGAAGCTTCCTGCCAGGCAGTAAAAAGCTTTGATGCGTCAACTTCTGGATAACGGTGATGAAGAATACCAATAATTCGGTCATTAGAAAATGATGGATCATAACCCAATCTGCCCCACATCATCCAATGGTACCAGTGCTTTGCCAATTCGATTTGTCGCGGAGTTTCTGGCTCTTTCATGGTAAATTCACGTCCCCATATCCACTGATCTGAGCCGTAATAAAATCCTCGGGAAACGTCCATTGGAATATTCTGTATGAAATCGCGCACAAAGTCAGGGGCACCCCACCGAAAATAGTAATTGTCATCATTTCGCAACGTCCAAATTGTATTCATCCCCTTGATTTCCTTTACAAATTTTTCATGAAATGGTTGCTTTGTAGCACTCATCACATGCGCCTGGGCATATTTAAAGCTGAAGAGAAACTCTACATTTTCCTGATCAAATATAGGTTTGAATTTTTTCGCTATGTCTAACGCACCTGTTTGATGCTGTCGATGAATAAAGGTAAATTTTCTATCAGGCATTTCCTGTGCTGCATCCAAAACTCCTTTAGCATAAGTCTCAAAAGCCCAATCTTCCTTTTCTTCAGTATTTGACCCGTGCATGTTCTCACCCGTGGTTAAACCGATACCTGCAAGATCTGGATATGTCACAAACATCTGCTTGACACTCTTCCTAAAATAGTCCCGTGTTACCGCATTATCGATATCATCAGTAATGCCGTATTTTCCATCCGTACCATTCACAAAAATATTCCATGTCACCACATAAAAATCCACATTTCTACTTTTGCCATAGGCCATTACCTTTTTCCAGAACTCCATTTTTTCTTCTATGGAAATCTTCTTCACGATCTCTGGATTTGCCAGTATTTCCGGGGCATTAAAACCAATACCATTTAGGTTATAATTTTCTTTCCAATCAACAGTTGATCGCTGCACATCAGCCAAGGCTACATCCTCGTATCCTGGCACCTTCACCATGGAAGGGAACGGATGAAGACTCCACAAGGAGACATAATTGTACCTGTGTTTTGCAAGATTGTCGATATACTCCGTCCAGAAATCAAAGCTCCACATTTCAACAATGTTCATTTGGGCAGCATCACTCGGATCGGTATAGCTCGGCGTTCTTACATCAAGCGGAATATTGTGCTTGGTGCCTCTCATTTCCATATATGGATTTCGATCCATTGGCTTAATTCCTTCCAGCCCATATAATTCTATTTGCTCTGCCAACTCCAATCCACCATACATCAATCCGGCAGCATCATATCCAATAACACCAATGACATGATCTTTAACCTGTAAGCTGAATCCTTCTTTTTTTAAATTGGAAGGCACTGCAAATCCATTGTTTGTTATCAGTTCCTCGTTATCCAGCGTCATCAGATAAATGGCTTGCTTCGATTCTTTCTCAATGAACATTCCTTTTTCAGTGACCGCTTTCACAATAGCCTCCGACGCAAACTGAGCTTGGGGTAAATCTTGTGGAGTATTTAATGCAACATCATGCTTGGGTTCAATTTGACAACCCAAAGTAAATAGGAGCACCACTGTATAAAAATAAGTGATTAGGTGTCTCATGTTTTTATTTTTTACCGTACTGAAAATTCTTATCAAGGCTCACGTTTCTGTAATCTTCGTTATCGGGCAAATAGAAATGATAATTGTTCATTTCATCATATTTCACTTCCAAAGGTTCCTGGCATTCAAATCCCATCACGTGTCCTCCCATTTTCAGATCATCTGCAATAAAATGAAAATGATAGCCGGCTGCATTGATATCACCTATGAACTCAGGACAGAAAAATCCGATCATGGTTCCCGTGATGTTTTCACCTTCGAAAACTGGTCTGTTCGGTATTAACACATCAAGTCCATCAACAAACGGCTTTATTTGTTTATTTAGACCTCCCAATTTTAAGGTCTTGAAGACACCATGTACTTTGAATGCGTAAAATAAGTTGAGCGAAGGGAGGTGAGTGTTTATGGCTGCCCTGAACGTATCATAATCGATTGGTTCGCTTATTGGGAAAGATCCATCTTCATCAAAAAAAGCAGCGTTGGCATAGACAATTTCGTCATCATCACTGCCAACAGAGATCTCTCCATCTTCCCTAATTCTATAGGGAATTCCATCCAACATCACCATTTCTCCATCGAGGAAATCAAATGATCCAAGGCCAATATCGCCATTGGCTTTCAAGGTGCTAACCTTCAAATCAGCATCAAAAACCTTATTGACAAAGGCATGCCAGATAGAATAATGGAAAAATGTATCAGGTTTTTCAACCAACGTAGTTGAATTACTGTCGTCCTGATCGTTGCTTTTTTCCTCGCGGTTTTCACAGGAAAAAACCAGAATGGCAAGAAGAATAAGTGTTGTGAGCGTTTTAATCATGATAAAAAGTATTTGTTTGATCGGTGTGTGATTATACTATTTCTTCGTTTGTTTTTCTTTTTCTCAATTGTTAATTTTTTAACTGTTTGATAAAGTTTTTATTTTCTGCATTCTTAGCTCAAAATTGCTCTAAAAATAAGCCAGGCCTTATAAAGGTTGAAGTATTAGTGATTTTATCTATAATTTTTTAATATAAAAAAGTTGCTTCAAAACGGCAAAGTGACTTTAATGGATGTTTTTTATATTAATTGAAGATTGCAATATTCATAGTTGAATTGTAAGTGTGGAAACTGTTATGGATTTAAAACTGGTTCTCGTTCCATTCATATAATAGCTTGACTTGAATGCTGATGTCACTTCGATGGATTGAAAATTATTCTTCAGAAATCGTTAGATTTAAGTGATGCAGCTGATCGCTATCTTAATATCGGGATAGGTAAAGCAGTTGCCATGTATAATCTATGAAACCTTTATTTTTATTCCTGATCATTTGCTTTAGCATAACCCTGAAAGCACAGCAAAATAATTTATGCGTGGGAAGTTATTGGACTGAAGATGAAGCCAATAAAGTGATGAAGAAATTTGCCCTTGCATGGAGTGATAAAGCTTCGTGGGAGAAGCGTGCAGAGATTATCAAACAAGGCGTACGAGAAGGGCTTCAGTGGAATAAAATGCCTAATCTAAAAGGAAATTTCAATCCAATCATTCACAGTACGCGAAGAATGAATGGGTACATTGTTGAGAATATAGCCATTGAAAGTTTTCCGGGTTTTTACATCACGGGCAATCTTTATTACCCCACTGAGAAACAGGAAAAGTATGCCGCCATACTTTGTCCACATGGTCATGGTACTAATCCTCGCTTCAATGAACCAACACAAACACGCTGCGCAGTATTGGCTCGAATGGGCGCAATAGTTTTTGCGTATGATATGATCGGCTATGGGGATAGTCAGCAGGTGAATCATAAAATGCCCATTGCCCTTTTGCTACAGACGTGGAATAGCAAACGTGTACTTGACTATTTACTTTCACGACCCGATGTTGATCCTGAACGTATTGGCATGACGGGAGAATCTGGTGGAGGCACGCAAACTTTTGTTCTAACGGCAATTGATAATCGTATAAAAGTTTCGGTTCCCGTTGTTCAGGTGTCAGCTCACTTTTTTGGAGGGTGTATATGTGAGAGTGGAATGCCGATTCATAAGAGTGATCACCATCAGACCAACAATGTTGAACTTGCAGCGCTTTGTGCGCCACGACCTTTATTAATAATTTCGGATGGAGGCGATTGGACAAGCAATGTTCCGCGTGTAGAATACCCTTATATCCAAAAAGTATATTCCGTCTATGATGCTGAGAATCGCTTGGAGAATGTTCATTTGCCATTAGAGCGACATGATTATGGGAATAGCAAACGCTCGGCTATGTATAATTTTATGGTGCATAGACTTCAACTCAATGCCGGTGAGGTTCCTTATGAAGATGGTTTTAAGGAAGGTTTTGTTGAAATTTTATCGAATGATGATTTGAGTGTATTTAATGAAACGCATCCACTTCCGAAGAATGCCCTTAACGGTGATGATGCGGTTATGAAATATTTAGGTATCAAATAATTTTTAGAATAAAATAAGAAAGGCCGGAATTTATTCCAGCCTTTCTTGAGGTCTAACTTAACTATTGATATTAGTCAATAGTATTTCCGTCTTTGTCAAACTTCACAGTTTTAACCTCTGCAGCATTTTTAAGCTCTACTTCAAACGTTCCGGTTTCAGTGTGCTTATACGCTGAGGTTATTTCCCAACCCGTGAAGTCCTGTCCTTTCAGAGCAGTCTGCACAGCATCAGGAAGTTCTTCTGTCTTGATTTTTACCTTCTCATCATCTGCCTTCACTATAGAAGTTTTCACATCAGTTGCACTGATAGTGGCTGCACTAGCTATTGATGCACTAAACACAAGAGCTAAAAGGGCGAACATTACTTTTTTCATTGTTATAAAATTTAAGTTTAAAAATTATTTCTGAGAGGGACACTTACTAACCTTGTGCCAAAACCGATCGGTGTGGCTAACTACTTGATGAACAAAAAATTATCTTAAACGCCAATTTAAAATGCGTAATATGCTTGTAGATCGCTTTCTACATGGAGGGTATAAGTGGGGTTGGCCGTTCCCATTTGTCTGATGAATGAAGCAAAAGATAATTTTGCTTGGACATTTCATGTAGCAGATTGAATGAAAGTGTAACGACTAACGGTAGCACCATAGGTTATCAAGATGAAACGAATGTATTGACCGGTAAGATGCGGATCTTGACTTTGAAATGTACTGACTTAAACTGAGACTTTCCTTTCAAGAGATGTGTGACCCCGAAAGTATATGGCTACCCCTATGCACCAAAGTTTTAAAAGCTAAGAAAATACGTCAACGGGTAAGTCAATGTATAGTGGCCAATCACGGACTGGGGATTTTCATAATCATCATTTACCATCAACCTGCCGCCTTTGTTAGGAAAGGTTATTTATCTGACTCTAATAGTGGAGCGGTGATAGGATTAATTAATCTCAACCGAGACAGTAACCGCCAACTGTTTCGCCAGATCCTTAACGTAGGC
>JBBRKB010000127.1:0-9599 GCA_038218385.1 Cytophagales bacterium
CGTTGCTTATTTTATTGGCGTATCTCACCAAGCGTATTTCAAAATCTATTCAACATAAGAACATCAAAATGGTGCCCGGTATCATCCTAATTGTTTTGGGGCTGTATGCATTATTTCAATTAATGATGTAACTGAAACTTGACAACCCGGTGGTCGTTGGGAAATGTTCAAAAAACTAAAGAGGGGAAAGCATTGATCCTTTTTCCATCACATCTAATGTCATCAGGCTGCCATGGCGCAAGGCAAAATTAGGTCGCTCATGTCCAATGGGAAAACCAAATGCAACCGGATAAGAATATTCATTGACAGCATTCATCACAATATCTTCAACATTTCCAAAGGGTCTTTGTGTCTCAAGCATCTCCGACATGTAGCCAATCACTAAACCCACAAGGTTTTTTAGTTTACCTGCACGCTTGAGATGGTTAAGCATGCGATCAATTTTATAAGTGTATTCCCCTAACTCTTCAATAAATAAAATTTTGTTATCAAAATCCATTTCAGATTTTGTTCCCATTGACTCTTCCATCAGGGAGAGGTTTCCGCCCACAATAATACCTGCAGCGTTACCCAATCTATTGTGACGATGATGTTCTGCACGAATAGGATTTAATCTGCCTTCAAGGGAATCAAACAAACTATCTGAAGACAACATCTAACCTTCCAATGAAATTAGTTTAGGCATTATTCCGTGTATAGATTGAATGCCGTTCTTGGCGAGTGTGAGGTGTAAGGCTGTAATGTCACTAAAGCCAACAATCCATTTTGGTTTATTTTTAAATGCAGACCAATTTAATTGATCGAGTATGCGAGTGGTTCCATATCCTCCTCGTGCACAAAATATTGCCTTAATGTTTTCATCATCAACAGCCCATTGAAAATCAGCGAGACGTTCTGCATCACTTCCCGATAAAGAGGAGTGTTGACTGCTGAAAAGATGTTGGGATAAAACAACTTCATACCCTTTGGTTTTGATGACTTTTAGGGCATCATCAAGTTCATTCTGCAAAACTTTTCCAGCGGGTGCTGTAATCGCTATTTTATCTCCGGGTGATAGGGTGTTTGGGATAATCATACACCCAAATAAATAAAAAACCCCATCATAATGACGGGGTTCTTATAATAATATGATTCGTTTTTATTTCGGTGCAGGTGTTGCTGCCTGAGGTTTAGGGGTGACACCCAATTTCTTTAACACTAAATCCGAGGTGTCAAATTTCTCATCTCCATACAGAACAACATCCAATCCGCCCAGCTGATTGCTGAGGATCAAAGAAAAACCTTGCTCCTTGGCTACATCTTCAATGGCTTTTCCTACCCTCTTATACACAGGCTCCATTAATGAAGTTTGCTTTTGTTGAATAGTAGTTTGCGCATCTTCTTGAAGTTTTTGAAGATTTTGTTGCAACTGCTGCAACTCACGTTCAGTATTAGCTCGCACCGCAGGCAATGTCTCTGCGCCATACTTTTGGTAATCATCAAGTTTTTTACGGAATTCAGCGGATTTTGTATCGATTTGATTTTTCAGGATATTTTGTGTGGATTGAAGTTCGGCTTCGATCTGCTTTGCTTCTGGCATCTCACTAAAAATATAATCAACATCAGCGAATCCGATTTTCAATGGGGTTTGCGCTTGTGCATTTGTCATTGTTGCCAATCCTAATGCAAATAGAAAAATTAACGTTCTCATCACAGTTTAGTCTAATTTAGTTTTTAATAACATCATTGGGATCTCCTAATCCCAAGTCTTCCAATACAAAGTCTGTATAATCATATCGGGGATCGGTGTAGATCATCACAAGCTGGCTTGCTTTGTCAAAAATAATAGCCAGATTATTTTTCTTCGCTACCTTATCTACCGAATCCCAAACCTTATCCATCACAGGTTTTACAAGTTCTTGCTTTTTTAAAAAAAACAATCCATCAAAACCAAATACTTTTTTCTGATACTCCTTCAGCTCCGTTTCCTTCTTCTTAATAGCCTCTGTGCGTTCCTTGCGCATTTCTTCAGTCAACAAGACAGATTCCGCTTGAAGCGCACTATACATTCCCTCAATATTTTTGGACATTCCCTGAATCTCCTTCTCCCATCCTTCCGAAAGGACACTTATTTCTTCTTGTGCTTTTTTATATTCTGGCATCTTGTTGAGAATATAATCGGTGTCAATGTAACCGAACCTCTGGGCTTGAACAAAAGTCAGGCCGAAAGTGATAAAAAAAAATGTAATTATGCAAACCCGCATGACCTTATCTGATTTGCTGCCCAATGGTGAAGTGGAATTGTGAACCACTAATATTTTTTTGGTTGGGTAGTGTATCAAATCCATACGCCCAATTTAGCCCTATTAGACCAAATGCGGGCATAAATAAGCGCACTCCTGCTCCGGCAGATTTATACATATCAAACGGGTTGAAGTCTTCATGGCTGTACCAGTTGTTACCTCCTTCAGTGAAAATAAAACCGTAAATAGTGGCCGCATTTCCTGTCGTAATGGGGTAGCGTAGTTCAAGGCCAAGCTTATCATATACGATACCCCCCTTGATCAATGGTGAACTTGCATTGTTTGTGTTGCCTGTATAATCAGGTGGTGTAAGTTGATTGTCAGGGTATCCTCTAAGACCAATAATATCCTGGCCAAGAACGAAGGACCCAATACCTCCAGCTAAACCTGCGCCCCCTAAAAAGAATCGCTCAAATGGTCCAACACCGTATTGCTTGTTATAAGACCCTATGTAGCCAAAGTGTGCTTTGGCTTCAAGCACCAGTTTCTTTTTATTGTCGAGTGGCAAATAGAATTTTGAATCATACATCCACTTATGATACTCAATCCATTTGTATTTATCCTGATTAAAACTCTCTATAGATGTCAAATCATTTGGATTGTAACCTTCATAATTGATTTCCCTCCAGGAAGAGAACGGTGGAGTCAACGTTAGGCTAAGAGATATTTCTGATCCTTCTGTAGGATACCTTGGATCACCCGTACTTCTCCTCGAAAGTGTAGTATTAAGCGCAATGGTGTTTGAATTTCCATTGGAGAATCCAAAGAAAATGGGATAATCTTTTAGACTATAATTGGTAAACGACAAGGAATTTGACAGGGTAAAATAATTATCAGGCCATTCCAAAAGTCTTCCAAGACCTACAGAAAAATTATGCACTTGCAGTTTTCGAGCACCTGTGAAATCGAGCGAGTAAAAACTCTTTGGCTGACGTTGAACGGAGCTATTAAAACTCACTGTCAAGGATTGCGGTTTACGTCCGCCTAACCAAGGTTCAGTAAATGAGAACCCATAATTCTGATAGGCCTTTCCATTGGCTTGAATACGTAATGAGAGACGTTGGCCATCCCCTACAGGTAGCGGCCGCCACTTATCAAAGTGTGGAATGTTGCGTACAGAAAAGTTATTAAAGGTAAGGCCAAGTGTGCCTACAAAACCGTAGAAGCCACCCCAACCACCAGACAATTCTATCTGGTCATTCGATTGCTCCTCAACCTGCCATTCGATATTTACAGTTCCGTTTGATGGATTCGGCATAATATTCTGTCCAACTTTTTCGGGATTAAAATAGCCTAGTTGAGATAACGATTGTTGTGTTCGAATAATATCCGAGCGTCTGAATTTTTGTCCTGGTACCGTCCTTAACTCTCGCCTGATAACATGGTCACTGGTTCTCTCGTTACCGGTTATTGTAACCTCGTTAATGATAGCCTGATCCCCTTCGAAGATTCGCATTTCAACATCAATAGAGTCTCCGGCCACAGCAACCTCCACGTCGTTGATTCTAAAAAACAAATAACCATCATCCATATAAAGGCCGCTGATGTCGGGTCCTTTCGGGTTAAAGGTCTTTTTGCGTTCAATCATTTCTTTGTTGTAAACATCACCTTTCTGAATTCCTAATACCGCGTTGAGTGTCTTATCGGTATGGAGGTAATTTCCTGTCCAGATAATGTTTCTGAAATAATACTTTGGTCCCTCTGATATTTTCATATCAACGTTAATGGTCTTGTCATTGTAATTGTATACTGTATCAGAGACAATTTCAGCATCACGATATCCTTTTGAATTGTAAAAGGCTATCATTTTTTTCTTGTCTTCATCATATTCGCTTCTAATAAATTTAGAAGATGCAAAGACGTTGAGCCTTGCGTATTTATTCAGGAATTCACCCGCTTGCGCCCACGTCACTTGATGCTTGTTTCCAAAAAATTCTTTCGGATGGGTTAATAGTTCGCTAAGAATGACACGGTGCAAAAAGAAGCCTGGACGTTCTTTCGTCTTCTTCAGTTTCTTTTTCAGCTTAGAATCGGCAATGCTTTCGTTGCCGTCCAGATTAATACTGTTGATCTTTACTTTGGATTTAACATTAACATCAATCTTGAGCCGGATGCCCTCGCGGTTAAGCGTATCGCTTTCTTGCATCACTTTTACTTCAGCATTTAAAAACCCTTTTTTTACAAAATGTTTTTTAACCGCCGTTTCTGTATTACGGATCATAGCATCAGTGACGATCCTGCCCTTTATCAAATCAAGATCTTCCTTCAATGAAGATTCTTGTCCCTTTGATATTCCATGGAAGTAATAATTCGTCAGACGCGGTCTTTCTGCCAAACGCAGAATGAGGAAAAGTTGATCTCCCTCTATTTTATCTACTGCAATGCCTACATCGCCTACAAGGCCATGCTTCCAAAGTTTTCTAATAGCTCCTGAAATAGCATCACCGGGCACCTTAATTTTATCACCAATCCGAAGGCCGGTCAATGAAATGATGGCGTTTTTGTCAAGCACATTAAGACCTTCAACCTCTATTCCAGCAAGTATGTATTCACTAGGGCTGGCATAGTTTAACTCACTAGAAGAACTCGGGCTAGTGGCCTTATCGCGCTTTCTAAATTGCGTCCAACCTTCCGAAAAAGTGAAAATTAACAATATGATTAGTAAAAGTTTTTTCATCGGTAGTTTAAACTGTCAATTGTTCACTTGTTTTTCCAAATCTTCTTTCACGTTGCTGGTACGACCAAATAGCTTCATATAGATGTTCTTTTCTAAAATCTGGCCACAGCGTAGGCGTCATATAGAGTTCTGTATACGCAATTTGCCATAGCAGAAAATTACTTATCCGCATCTCGCCACTGGTGCGGATGAGCAGTTCTGGGTCTGGGATGCCCGAGGTCTCCAAATAGTTTTCAAACACCTGTTCGTTTATAGCATTTTCATTCAGCTTGCCAGACTTAACATCAGAAGCTATCTCGTTTACCGCTTTTAGTATCTCCCATCTGCCACTATAACTTAAGGCAATGATCAAGGTCAATCCCTTATTATCCTTGGTTTGATCGATTGCCCAAAGAAGGTTATTCTGACAATCAGACGGCAAATGTGAAAAATTTCCTATGGTTTTCAATCTCACCTGATTCTTCATTAGGCGATCAATTTCTTGTTTTAATGTATTAACCAGCAACTGCATCAGGCCATCTACCTCATCCTTGGGACGGTTCCAGTTCTCAGTTGAGAAGGCATACAGCGTTAAATATTCGATGCCTAATTCACCACATCCCTCGGTGGCATCTCGCACAGCCTGTATGGCATTCTTATGGCCGAAGATACGCATAGCGCCTTTTTTCTTTGCCCATCGACCATTCCCGTCCATAATGACGGCCACGTGTCGCGGCAAATTAGTCTTGTCGATATGTTCCTTAAGTGAGGCCATTGGGGCGCAAAATTAGCTTAATATTATTAAATATTGCCGCAGAAAGGTTTCAATTATTGGGATTGATTATTTATAAGGATTTGTGGGGCAGGGAATGTTGTAAAATGTTCGCGTAATAGTGAACCCGAGGAAGAAATAATTATCGTTATCGTTAGGATTACCATACTGATAGTTTTTTTTGCCGGTTAAATCCTCTGAAACATTATCGAGATAATCGAAAAAGGTCTTTCTCATACCAAACTCCAGGGATAGATAATATTTCGGATTAACGATGTACTTAACGCCCATTCCAAACGGAATAGCCGCTTGCACATTACTATACTCGACTGGCTTATTTGCGTTGCCTGAAATGCCAAACAGCGCGGCACCGGCAAAAACATAAGGTGTAAAGCGTATAAAATATTTGTCATCGCGCCAATTTAGAAAGTGATATTCCATTACCGTTGAGGCTTCCACCATCGTTAGGGTAAAAGAATAATTTCGCTGGGCACCAAATGCATCAATGGGCTTGTCGCTTGCTCCAATCTTACCGGCAATAAGGCCTGCCCGGAAGCTCACTATTTTTGAAATATTGGATCGATAAAAGCCCGTTACCGCTGGCTTTGAATAAGCGAAATCATAGGTACGAACAAGGTCGCCCGTATAGTTTAATGTTCCAATGCCAAAGCCGATTTCGGAACGTTGTGCAATTGCGTGGAAGGGCAAGGAGGCACATGCAAGAAAAAGTATTGCAAAAAATCTCATTATCTGAATTTAGCCCGGTGGAAGGTCTTCCCGATTATAAACGAAGCCTTCAGGGTAAAAACGGTATAAATGTCCTTGTCATTGCTATGACCCCTAACATTATCTTTTGTTTCTTCACCGTAACCGGGAATTACAAAATATGTGGACCCATCACGGCTGGGCCTCTCCACAGCATTACCAGGATTTAGTTCGAAGCTTCTGTAAGACATAGCCTTTGCCAATTCATCATTTCCAAAAACGCCCAAGTCGACATAGTTTTTACTTACATCGTCTATATAGTCCGTAAATAAATAGCGGAACCCAAACTCAGCCGACAAGTCAATCACTTCATTAAGCCTGAACCTCGCTCCAATTCCAAAAGGTATGGCAATCTGGATCAAGCTATATTCTTTAATACCATAGTTGGCGTCCGTAGGCAATAGGTCCGCATGCTGACCTTCCGTTCCTAGTGATCTTAGATTAACCCATTCACCCGCATTCGGAAATGCTGTAGGGGTTTCTCCAGCTGTGCGTGGGACATACGTTGCGGGTACTTGAGCCTGTGGGTTATGATGGAACACACTCACTCCAAGAAAGGCATAAGGTGTCCAATCAACCCGGCTGATATATGTTGATACGTTTTTATAAAGGTCAAAATTAGCAACAACAGATAGCTCTTTTATTCGATTTCGGAAGGATAGATTCCGCTGATATCTGAATACTCCATTAGACGCATCATCTTTATCTGCTGACTTCGTATCTGATCCCTTTAGCGTACCATATAAGAAATTTCCAGTAAGGGAATAACGTGGGCCAAAGCGATGCGAAAATGATAAACCAATAGCAGGTTTCGTGAATCCTAAATCTGTGCTAAACCTCGAGGGTTTAGGGGCTAAATCACCATAATAGTTAAGGGCGCTTATAGAAATGCCCACCATGCTATATTTCTTCTCTTTGCCGAAACCGAATTTCTTGCCCCGGAAGCTTGACATCCTCCGGTTGTTCTTCTTTATCATCTTTCTATTCATTTGTGAATGTGCCTCAAAGCCAAGGCATATCACGAAGAAGAAAGTAATACTATAAGCTAGTTTCCGCATAGTAAAGAATTACAATGTATTCATTTATCCACCACCGACAAAGGTAGTAAAATTACTAATTTCTTATATCCAAGCCCCAATTTAACTTCTGCCTAAGGGTCAAAAAATAATGATTGTCTGGCAGCTGAATTAAATTAATGGACTGGTCCGCTTTCACAATTTTTAGTTTTACTGATTCATCTACTGTGGCGATGCGGGAATCGAGGGAAACAAGAAATTTTTTGCTCCTTCCTTCCACCTGAAAAGTGATTTCCGACTGGTCTGAGACAACAATAGGCCTTACGGTGAGGTTATGCGGACTTATAGGTGTGATGACAAAATTACCTGAACGGGGAAAAACCAATGGGCCTCCACAACTTAGTGAATAGCCTGTAGAGCCGGTGGGTGTCGCCACAATTATTCCATCTGACCAATACGAGTTTAAAAACTCGCCATCAATGTAGGTGTGCACCGTTATCATTGAGGAGGTATCTTTCTTTACTACAGTAAAATCATTGAGTGCAAAATTGAATCCCTCAAAAAGATTTTGATTGGATTCGAGCTTTAACATGGAGCGCTTCTCAATCGAGAATTTTTTATCAAAAATTTGTCCCAGGGCATTTTCTGTTTCCTCTCGGCTTATCGTTGCCAGAAAGCCGAGCCTTCCCGTATTCACGCCTAATATGGGCACGTCCGTTTTTGCAATGTGCGTTACCGATTCAAGCAAGGTTCCATCACCACCAATACTTAAAAAAATATTCAATCCTTTTAAAGAATCACCGGGTTCATAGACTTTGAGCTTAAATTTTCTGAAAGGCGAAAATTTTGAAAGTACTTTATGAAACTTTGACGAAACAATTATATCGGTCTTGTGTGCAGACAATATTTCAAAAACCCTTTCTATAAAGGGTGCCGATTGTTTTGTAAATTCTTTGCCATGTACACCAATCTTCATCGCGGCCTTTTTATCTTGAACTATTAAATTGGATATACTGAACAAGGTACTAGATATCGAGGTACCGGAGAAGCATATCTATCCGGTCTTTTTCGATACCAATGGGTTTGCTTTCCTGATACCGGCCAATTACTTTATAATTGAACCGTTCTAATGTTGCCACAATGCGTGACAGGTCTAGCTCATTGATTTTTAATGTTAACCGAATCATGTCTGGTTGGAGGGGATCTTCTTTAACCATACTGCTCAAAATTTTGGCATGGTTCTCTTCTATAAGCCTGCTTATCTCCGTCAGCGAATAATCAACATACCGCATCGATAATACAATGATGCCCCCGGGCATTTGAACAGCTGCCGTTTGCGCAAAAGAACTAAGAATATCCTGTACGGTGATTACCCCAAAGTACGTTTGATCGCTATTTAAAACCGCCACCACCTGCAATTTATTTTCGGAAGCAACTCGCAGAATATCGTAGAAGTGTGTCTCGAGCTGGGCGGTGCAATTCCTTCCAATTAAATCAAACTCACCCACTTTTTTTTCGATGTCATTTGCCTCCAGGATAATTTCTTCGGATATAAATCCCAATAACTTTCCTCCCTCCACAACGGGCATCTGATGACAGCGGAATTCTTCCATCCAAACAATGGCCTTGTGCGCATCGTCTGTTCCCTTTAAGGGAGGGATCATTTCATTAATTAAATCTTCCGCAATCATTCTTAGTAGTAACCATTCTAAGTGTCAAGAAATTCATCAACCAACTCATTAAACTTTTCCGGATGCTCCATCATGGGGGCGTGGCAACATTTATCAATAAACTGTAAAGTTGAATTTGGAATCAACCGGTTAAATTCATGACCAACCATAGGAGGAGTAATGGTATCGTTCAGTCCCCATATCAATAATGTTGGAACCTTTATACCCTCTAGCTCGCTTGCCAAATTATTGCGTTGGGCAGATTTTGCTATGGCCACAATGCGCATGCACTTAGGAATACTTTTAGTTGTTTCAAACACTTCGTCCACCAGTTCCTTGCTTGCCACTTGTGGGTCGTAAAACGTGTACGCTACTCGCTCACGAACGTAGTCATAGTTTCCACGTTTCGGATACGATCCACCCATAGAGTCTTCAAAC
>JBBRKB010000128.1:0-9572 GCA_038218385.1 Cytophagales bacterium
ACCCCAAGCCAAACACCTTTGATAATACCCCACTCCAGAATGGCCTCTATGGCATAGTGTGAACATGACGGTGTGTGTCTGCATTGCGTGCCTAACATAGGTGATATGGCAAGCTGATAAAAACGGATGGGGAGTATGAAAATTTTTTTTAGCACCTCAGTTCTTTTGGAGTGGATCGAACAACAACACGATTCTCACAATGTTCGGCAAAGATAGTCATTAATCGTTAGCAGCTTTTCGGAAAGGAAGATGGAACTTGCTATTTTAGCGGACATGTTGTTTGATTATTACCTATCGTTTAACTAAAATTAAGTTAGCGTAGTCAGTATCGATATTCTCCTGGAACGAAATATGAATTTCTTAGAACGATTCACACGAAATGGCCTGGTGGCAGTGATCTCCTTTGTAGCCGGCCTTATCATTCTTAATGCCCTTGTTTTGTTTTACTATAAGATGCGCGAAGGCAGTTTAAAGGAAATGATTGCCCAACATAATTTTGTCGAATCAAAAGTGGCCAACCTAAAGGCTGCCGCATTTGACATTGATCAGGCTTTAGATAAATCATTACCTGCCAATGATGGATTGATTTCATTTGAGCAAGCCTACGACAGTGTTTTGTACAACCTAAAAAGGTTTGAGTATCCACTCACAACGGTTGAATATCTGGAAGCATATATCGGAGAAGCGCTTGCCAGACATAAGCAATACATGCCTACGGAGTCGGTTACGGAATCACATGATACGCCTGAAGTAATTGTTGTTCCTGAGTCTGACCAAACTGACGTGTTGGATGATAGTCTACTAGAAGACATAGACAGTTCTTTCACAACAGAGTTTCCAGCGAGCATTGCCGAAGAAACCGAGCCTGCGCAAATAATTCAACCACTACCACTCACAACTTCAAATCAATCCATTGACCTACCAGTGCTCGGAAGATTATGTGACGACCTTGCCACACTAGTGCAAAATTTTGATAGAGGCATGCAAACAACTGCCCGTGATGCGCATGCTACGGTATTGAAACTCCTATTGGTGTTGCAGATTGTTACCCTTCTGGGAATCCCCTTCCTTATCTTTTTTATTCTTGAATTCCGTAAGAAAAGAGACAACCTACGCGACCTCACGTTGGCTATTAACGATAGCAACAACCAATATGTATTTAATTCGATGGAGGATGTAGACCTCCATAATGCAGAGGCGGTGAAGGCTAGCTTGCTTGAAAACCTTAGAAGGGCTACGGAATTTATTCAACGTATTGCCAATGGGGATTATAGTGTACGATGGGAGGGAATGAATGATAAAAACCGCGAACAGAACAACGCGAACATTGCTGGTGAACTCATCAAGATGCGGGAGCAAATGCGCGAGGTGAAAGAGCAGGATCGTATTCGTATATGGTCAACAGAAGGCCTGTCAAAATTTGGTGAAATCATCCGGAATAATCAAAATAACTTCGATGCATTGTCAGACAATATTATTTCAAATGCTGTCAAGTATGTTGAGGCAAAAGTGGGTGGCCTTTACATTTTGGAAGAAGAAGAAGATGGTGATAAGCACCTTGCCCTTCGTGCATGTTATGCTTTTGAAAGAAAAAAATATATTACAAAACGAATTGAAATCGGTGAAGGTCTTGTGGGTCAAACGTATCTTGAAGGCAAGACCATTCATTTAAGGGAAGTTCCAACCGAATACATTACCATCACGTCAGGGTTGGGTGAAACAAATCCAAAAAGCCTGTTGTTAATTCCATTACGCGTAAACGAACGGGTAGAAGGCGTTCTGGAACTTGCTTCACTAAAGGAATTTCAGGATTATGAAGTGGCTTTTTTTGAAAAACTTGCAGAAACACTCGCTGCATCTATCGTGTCTGTGCGAACCGGTGAAAAAACAAAAGTCCTTTTAGCGGTGTCGCAGGAGCAATCGGAAGAGATGCGTGCCCAAGAGGAAGAGATGCGACAAAACATGGAAGAACTGGAAGCAACACAAGAGCAAATGCAACGTCAGATGACAGAAGTTAACGACATTAAAAATCTGATGGAACGTGAAAAGCAATTGTTCTCTGCCCTTATGGACAACATACCTGACGCCATTTATTTCAAGGATTTAGAGAGCAAGTTCATTCGTGTAAGTAAATATTTAGCCGATCACTTTAAATCAACGGAGACCGATCTCATTGGGAAAAGTGATTTTGATTTTCAAGATGACTCTCATGCCCGTGAGGCTTTTGAAGATGAACAGAAAATTATGGAGACACGTGTGCCCAAAGTAGATTTTGTCGAGAAAGAAGTTACCCACGATGGTCAAGAACATTATGTATCGACTACGAAAATGCCATTACTAGATGCACATGGTTCGGTGGTTGGTACGTTCGGAATTTCCAGGGATGTGTCAAAACTGAAACGTTTGGAAATTGAAGTTGTCAATACGGAGAAAAGGTTAAAGGAAGAAGAAACAGACTTTCAAGAGCGGATTAAATTATTAGAAAGGAAAATTTATATGAAGGACGAAGAAATACAGGAGCTCAGGAAAGGCAGCGAATGAATGCCATGACTAAATTCAATACCATTATTTTTTTATTTGTTAGATCGATAAAACGCTGGCTGGGATGTGCGATTATTTTGATTGTTATGTGTTGTGCAGCCCGGCAAGAAGAGACTTCATCCATACTTAAAAACAATAGCATCACGCCTCCAAATGAAAACATGAAAACATATTCCTATCTGGCATTGGGCGATTCGTATACCATTGGCGAAAGTGTAAATGAAAATCAACGGTGGTGCGTACAACTTGCGGCCATGGTGAACAACGAAAAGGGAAAAATAGAAAGTCCTGACATTATAGCCAGAACAGGTTGGACTACAAGTGAATTGATATCCGCTATTAACAAAACAAACAACACGACTACCTATGATATTGTTTCCTTGTTGATTGGCGTGAACAATCAATATAGGGGTGAATCTATCGAAGTGTACCAGAAAGAGTTCTCAGAATTATTACGCATAGCCATCCGTTATGCAAACGGAAATTCAAAACATGTTTTTGTTTTATCCATTCCTGATTGGGGCGTAACACCCTTTGCTTCGGGATCGGATCGGGAACGAATTGCAAATGAAATCGATGCCTTCAATACGGTAGCGAAAGAAGCATGCGCGAAGTATGACATGCGGTTTATTGACATTAGCCCCATCTCCAGGAAGGCATTGAATAATCCAATTTATATGGCTAACGATAATCTTCATTTCTCAGGAGCCATGTATACATTGTGGGCAGATGCCGCGTACAAAGAAGTGTCAACAATGTTGGATTGAGAGGTAGTGAGTGTGGATGCTGCTCATCTCGATCAGTATGCCGAGTTTGCTCAGAGTTTTGTGGTTGGAGAGTTCAGGGGAGAGCGCTATGTCTTTTTTGATACTGATCTATCAGCCTTTTGTCTTGTGTCTTGCTGTTGGATCCTATTACCTGTAGTTTCTAAGGCAACAGCTTAGCTTTTATAAAACCTGATGCACTTTATACTCTTTCTTATTGAACACGAACGAATCATTTTCCTTTTTATTCATCAACTGTTGACCGATGGGAGAGGCGGCCGATACAGCAAAGTATGATTCTCCTTCCATGGTTAAATTTCCAGCACTAACTGCCAGGTAAAAATTCCCATGACTAGTGAAGACAACACTCCCAATTTCGGCAACAAAGTTTTCTTTTTCAGGATTGATGTGGTGCATTACCTTTTGAAGTTTTAATACTTCACTGAGTTGGATCGTGTTCTTCTCAATCTCCAATTGCATCATGGATCTTCCTGTTTCATACTTATCACCTGCGCTGCTTTTGGTCTCATCATTGGCAGCAAGTTGCGCTTCACGGATAACCAGTTTAATGGAATCAATTCTTTCCTGCACATAGGCACAACAGGCAGTATGCAATGCTTTTTTAATAGAATTCTCTATCGTCATGGTTTGTATTTAAAACATCAGCACAAAACAACAAAATTCTCTTCTGGCATCGGTTGATCTTCTACATTGTTTTTACATAAAAGACGCAATAGTGACGTAAAGAAATAGCAACGACAATAGATCAGTTATTAGGTACTGCCTTGAGCTGGTATAATTACTTTGCACCGGTAAACTTATCAACTGGGTTAGGTAGAGCAGGTTTAGATTTCAGATACGCGTAAATAGATTTTAGATCATCTTCATCCATTCCAGCATACATGGTCCACGGCATAATGGTATTGAATTCACCCGCAGCCACATCTACATTTACATAAGCGGAATCGCTATAGAGTTTAAATCGTTGAACGAAATTTTGCTCACTCCATTTACCAATACCTGTTTCGAGGTCGGGCGTAATGTTGGAGGAACGTACTATGGATCCATCGGGTAAAATAAATTCACGACCTCCGGCAAATGATTTTTCCATAATGATCTGACCTTTGTCTACTTGTGTGTGACATTCGATACAGCCCGAAGCATTGGTCATGTAGGCACCGTACGCCAACATATCCGATTTCTCAGGACGCGTTGTGAGTTCTGCATTTTTAGGAATGGTGTTGATAATAAAGTTTATAGGAAAATCTGGTATGGATTCCAGAACTTCGTTTTCGATAACAGGGATAGAACGGATGTAAGCGATGATGTCATAAATATCTTCGCGATCCATCTTTCCATAGTAGGTATAGGGCATAAGTGGGAACATGGCACGTCCTTCCTTGGTTACGCCTGTGGTTATCAATCTAAAAAGTTCGCCATCGGTATAGCGTTTGATTCCGGCAGGCGTAATGTTACGCGCATGAAATGCCCCCGGCAGGCCGGCAGACTGATCAAACTTTTCTCCCCCTTTTCCTAATGTTCCATTTATTGGTGGCGCAGAAAATTTTGAATAGTCGCGAGTAGAATGACAGTCCATGCAGGCGGTAACATGATTGGCCAGGTAGTCGCCATGTGCAATACGTTCTGCTGTGTAATCGAAAGTGATATTTTCTGGCGCATCTACTTTAGGGAGTGCCAGTTTCACATAGGTGAGTAGCCCGGCAACAATAACGATGATAAGGACCACTAAATAGCCCAGGATTCTGAATACTTTTTTCATAGGGTTGGTAGATAAGGATAGGGGAGGAAATTTAGATTAAATTTTTGTCACTTCATTTAAGCCATACCAATTTTTTTTGCAACTTATAAAGAACTTCAACTTTTATCACACAGCTATGAATACCAAAACACTTCGAACGCTTGTACTTATAGGGTTGATGGCCGGCACGTTGGATGTACTGGCTGCATGTATTGACACGTATCTGTCGGTGGGCAAAGGACCCGATGTTGTGTTGAAATTTATAGCCACTGGTGTCTTCGGAAAAGAAGCCTTTGCCGGAGGAACTGCCATGGTGCTTTTTGGACTCTTCGCCCATTATGTAATTGCCCTGGGCTGGACGTTTCTTTACTACTTACTTTACAAAAAATTTTCTTTCTTTTCGGATTATTGGATTGTTGCCGGATTTATGCTTGGCATTGTTATTTGGCTGGGTATGAACAAAGTGATTGTTCCACTTTCTAATGTACCTCTGCCACCAGGCACGTTCGACTTTGCCAAAGCAGCTAAGGCCTCGGCTATTCTTGTTGCTTGCATGGGGTTGCCCATTGCTTATGCCATGCGAAGGTATGTTGTGAAGTAGTATTAAAAATGCGCGGACCATCTGTCTGCGCATTTTTTGAAAAAGGTTGTATAAATGGTTAATACGTGAAGGGCACCTCCACTACTGTGGTGTCCCAGGCAAGTCTCATCACGCCACTATTCTTTCCTGTGCTGTCAGACTGAATAGCGAAAGCCTCAACTTCATTTTTACCTATGGTAGGCTTTCCTTTTACTCTTAATACATCTGCACTTTCTTTGTACGAATAGGCTCCCCAATAATCAACATCAGAACTAAAGATGATGGTCCATTCGGTTGCGTTGGGAATGGTGAACAACGAATACGTTCCGGCAGAAAGTTTCTTGCCTCCAAACATTACATCCTGATAAAGTTTTATTTCGGTTGATTCATTCGCACCAGTTCGCCATACTTTATCGTAAGGAACGAGTTTGCCAAAAATTTCGCGGCCATTTTTAAGTGGTCTGCTATACGTGACTTTCATTATGGCTTTGTCATCACCTTTTCTGTCATGCGCAAAGTTGTCGGGGAAGTAGGCGCGGTCCATCGCGCTCTTGTCTGCGCCTCGAAAAGATTGCGCCTGAAGAAAGGGCGAATAAAGAAGTGCCAGGCAAGCACCAAGGATTATCGTTTTCATAAGTATAAAATTTAATTTGTGAATATATACTACTCATTAAAGTTAGTTTATTTTCCCTCGACCGGGTTGCCGTGATTACTCAACTTCATCCCTTTGTCATTTGAATGACCTAATACATCACGTTATTCATATCGAAGATGTGGTAATAATGGTGTTCCCTTTTCTTGGCCCGGTTTGATTTTGTGTTCTGATATTGGACGCACATTGTTCAATTATGGGCGGGTGAACAGTATCTATCTGAAGACAAAGTCTACCAGAAGACCGTGCGCAACGCAGCCAATATTCCGAGAATTAAAATAGAACCTATCAGAAAGGCTGGCGATACTTTAAATAATTTTTTATCGATTATGAGTTTCTCTTCATTGCCGAATTATTTTGCATTGAAATAACTGTTGTACATTTGATAGGTTAAGTTTGAGTTGCTCACTTCAATTTATTCTATCGGTGTATGAGAGGTTTATTCACATTATTATCACTTTTTCTTTTCGCCACTATGCATGCTCAGGATAAACCGGAGACGAGCATCAAAGCCATTTTATTAAAACAATTGAAATCCACGCACACTGGTAAAGACTGGTTTGTCTCTGCCCGGGTGGCGGTGGATGGTGTAACTGCCGAACAAGCGAAGTGGACGGATGGTAGTGGTAATCATTCCATTGGGCAACTCACCAATCATATTATTTTTTGGAATGAACGTTTGCTAAGCTCATTCAAAGGATTGCCAGAAGAAAAATTCAGTGACGACAATGAAGAGACTTTTAATAATTTTGATGTAAAACAATGGGATGCTACAGTAAAAAAACTCGATGCTGTGATGACTGAGTGGGAAAGGGCGATTGAAAAAGCTGACGAGAAAAAACTTTCCGGTTGGTATGAAAACATTGCCAACATCAGTACCCACAATGCGTATCATGTAGGGCAGATCGTTTTTAATCGAAAGTTGCAGGGATCGTGGGATTCATCTAAAGGTGTTAAGTAATCCATTAAAAAATTTGTAGAAATATTCATGCAAGCCATTTTCTTTTATCTGAGCTATCCTTTCATTTATATTTTAGCATCACTTCCATTTCGTGCACTGTATCGTATCTCCGATTTTATTTGTTACATCCTTCTTCTTTCTGGTTATCGAAGCGGTGTTGTGCTCACCAATTTGCGCAACTCCTTTCCTGAGAAAAGTGAAGCAGAAATCAAGACGTTAAAGAATGCGTATTATCACTACCTGTGTGATTTAATTTTAGAGACTTTGAAGACCTTACGGATGACGGAGAAGGAGGCACGTGAACGGTGTGCATTTCATAAACCCGAATGGCTGGATCAACTTCATAAGGAAGGCAAGAGTTTCATTATTGTGATGGGTCATTATGGAAATTGGGAATGGGCCGGGCCGGCATTTACCTTAAATACTCCTTATCAATTGGTTGTGATTTACAGACCATTGACGAATCCATATTTCAATAACATGCTTACGCGAATGCGCACAAAATTTGGAACACAAATAGCCAAAGAGACGGATACCTTACGCGTGATGGTTGCCAATAGAAAAAAATTAACAGCCACGGCGCTCGTTGCTGATCAAACAGCATCACCACAAACGGGGTATTGGACTACTTTTTTAAATCAGGAAACGCCCGTGTACAATGGGCCCGAAAAATTGGCAAAGAAATTTAATTACCCGGTTGTGTTTATGAATGTAACACGGCCCAGGCGTGGATATTATGAAGTGACGCCGGAGTTAATGTTTCCCGAACCTCAAGCCGCGGCCGAAGATGAAATATTGGAGACCTTTATGAAGAGACTTGAAGCAGAAATTAAAATTAATCCTGCTATCTGGCTCTGGTCACATAAAAGATGGAAACATAAGCGCATTTCTTCCTGATGTACTATTTGGATCAACGGAATCATGGGAATGCCCATGCGTTTCCGTACCTTTGCAGCGTAACATTACTTGAGTCCAATGCGTAGCGGAAAAGAATTGCTGACTGCCAGCAAAGAATTTGCAATTGAAGACCCAACCCGTAGTTGGGTCGAGACTTTTATTACCCTGATATTAATTAGCCTTTTTTTAGGCGCTACCTTTCTTGAGCTTCCGCTTGCCGTGCGGCTGGTATGTAGCTTTACATGTGCGCTGCTCTATGTGCGGGCATTTGTTATTTATCACGACTATCAGCACAATGCTATTTTAAAAAATTCAAAGCCTGCAGAATGGATCATGAAGGCTATAGGTGTTTATTTGCTTGCCCCACAAAATATTTGGAAACGGTCGCATGACCATCACCATAATAACAATTCTAAGCTTACCATTTCTGGAATAGGCTCTTACCCCACCATTACCAAATCGCGTTTTTTAAAACTCACGAACAAACAGAAAAATATTTACCTGATTAACCGTCATCCCCTAACGGTGATCTTTGGATACTTCACCTTGTTTATCTATTGGCTGAATTTGAAATCATTTGTGCAAAGCCCTGCCAAGCATATGGACTCATTGGGTGCGTTGGTGTTTCATCTTGTGATGGGGACCTTGATTTGGATTTACTTTGGTGCGTTGACTTTTCTTATCAGTTGGTTTATGCCCTTCTTTCTTTCGTTTGCTATTGGCTCTTATCTTTTTTATTGTCAACATAATTTTCCTGATGCGCAATTTCGTGAAGACCATGATTGGAAATATGACTATGCTGCGTTGTTCTCTACAAGCTATATGGTGATGCATCCAGTTATGCAATGGTTCACAGGCAACATTGGCTACCATCATGTGCATCACATGAATTCACGGATACCCTTTTATAAACTTATAGAAGCGATGGAGGCCATGCCTGAATTACAAAAAGTATCCACCACATCATGGAATCCCATTGAAATGTGGCGCTGCTTCCGTCTCAAACTTTGGGACGAACAAAAGGGAAAGATGATTACCCTAAGTCAAATCAAAGAATCGATTTAGCATTACTGCTTTTTCACGTGGCCACGCATTGCATGTTCTCGTCATTGCCCTCCTTCATCGCATTGCGAGGAATGTTTCTGAGTGTTAATTCGGTTCTGCATTTGGCAATCCGCGGCAAGCCCCTAGTGGTGGTCGCGAGCTTTGGGCTTTGCCTTCATATTAGCTCTACACATTGGGGGATTGCCACGTCATTGGAAGTTTGGTGGTTTATTAACGTTACGGATATTCCTCGCAATGACGTTGAGGTCGCTCGTCATCCTATGTTTGCAAAGTAGAAATTGGAAGGGTTAAATTAGTAGATGTTTAACCCCGAAAAGAAAGGAGAGAGAGCAAGACTATTGTACGTCATTTGT
>JBBRKB010000129.1:0-9566 GCA_038218385.1 Cytophagales bacterium
GATGAATTAGTTAAAATATTTCCATCTGAAGGAGATGAAGATCCGAATGCAGGCATACCAAAATTTGCTATTCTAGGGCGACCTTATGTAGGCAAGTCTTCATTTGTGAATGCTTTGCTTGGAACTGACAGAAGTATAGTAACGGATGAGGCTGGAACTACGCGTGACTCTATACATTCTTATTATAAACTGTACGGGAAAAATTTCATTCTTACGGATACAGCGGGCATAAGGAAGAAAGGAAAGGTTAAAGACGACATAGAATTTTACTCTGTGCTTCGTTCGCTTAAAGCCCTCGAAGAAAGTGATGTATGTATTGTCATCCTCGATGCTGAGCGTGGCATTGAAGCACAAGATGTAAACATCATCAGCCTTGCCGACCGTCAAGGTAAGGGCATTTTAATTATGGTGAACAAATGGGATTTGTTTGAGAAAGATTCCAAATCGGCTGATAAGTATAAAAAAGATATTTTGGAGAAGTTGGCCCCGATTGATTACACGCCAATCATCTTTGCCTCTGCATTGAACAAACAACGGATATTCCAAGTAATTGAAAAAGCAGTTACGGTTTATGATAATAAGAGCAAACGAATTCCAACTTCACAGTTGAATGAAAAATTGCTTGCTGACATAGAACGTAATCCTCCGCCCTCCATTAAGGGAAAGCTTATCAATATTAAATATATCACGCAGGTGCAAGCAAGATTTCCATCGTTTGCATTCTTTTGTAACCTACCTCAGTACATTCAACCTTCATATCAGCGCTTCCTCGAAAATAGAATGCGAGAGTATTTTGATTTTGAAGGTGTGCCGCTACGGTTGATCTTCAGAAAAAAATAAATTTTTCTTACGCGCTTAAGTCTCTCTGAGCAAATCTTGATATATTTGCGCATAAATTCTAAAATCCTGTAAACTATGAAAAAATTGATCGCATTATTAGCTGTATGTGGCTTTGCTTTGGCATTCGTTGCATGTGGTGAAAAAAAGGAAGCTGCTCAAGAAGAAGTTCCTATGGAAGAAACTATGCCTGCACCTGCAGTTGAAGAAGTTCCTGCTGTTGATACAGTAGCAATGGAAGCTGACACAGTTGTAATTCAGTAATCAAATTTCAAAATTTGATGAAGCAAAAAGGCTTTAGTGAACCTAAAGCCTTTTTTCTTGCCCTATGATTGCGAAATCCATTCTTACAATCCTTAGAACCCATATTCCGAAAACAGCAGTCCCCTACTGTTACAGACTGTGGGAAGAAACTCCCTTTCAATTAAAGATTACGAAAAGCAGGCAAACCAAAGTGGGTGATTTCACTTGTAAAAAAAGTGAAGGCAATCCCAGAATTACCCTCAACCACGATCTAAATTCCTATTTATTTCTTACCACGTACATTCATGAAGTAGCCCACTTAAGGGTTTTTCTTAGCTATGGCAATCGGGTTGATCCTCATGGAGAGGAGTGGAAGCACGTATTTCAACAGCTTTTACAACCCATGCTGTTGGAAGAAAGTGTTTTTCCAGAGGAAATCTTACATGAGTTGAGAAGACATATGATCAATCCGAAGGCGAGTTCATTCTCTGATTCTTCATTGACTCAAGTGTTTAGAAAATTTGATTTGAACGGTGCTTCTCAAATGATCGTGGGCGAACTGCCACAGGGAAGTACATTTAAACTCAATGGCAAATATTTTCAGAAGGGGACACTCAAGCGCACACGTGTGTTGTGCAAGGAAGTTCAATCCAAAAAACTGTATCTCGTGCCCGCTGATGCAATAGTAACGGACATCCAGCTTAGTTTGCTTTGATTTTATTTTTAGCAATCAGTTTAGCAATCCCAACAAACATTGCTGAAAGAATTACGAAGAAGGCAACCAGAAAAAAACAATTAATCAAAACGGTTTGAATACCCAGTTGATCAACATCAACAAACGGATAGGGATAGAACCCTGAAAAATTTCCACGAATTAAAATATAGATGGTATAAACAAACGGATAGATAAGCCAGCCGGGCAGTTGTTTCCAATCCACTTCCTTTTTCATTTCAAACAGTAACCAGAATACAATCACGAACAAGGGCATGACGGAATGCAATAATTCATCAACAACCATTTGTAGTCCGGTGGGTGTCCAAATTTTACGCAACACAATTTGATAGACGAGACCAACCACAGTAATGTATACTGTGATCGCTGTTAATGCGCCTGGTTTTTTTGCAAAATCAACAAGCGGGATTTTTGAGTTTATAAGTTGAAGACTGAAGTACATTGCTACCACTAGGTTGGTAAGAATGGTGAAGAAGCTAAAGAATCGAACGGTGGTTTCGCCCACTGGAGCTACACGATTTTCTATCATTAGTAAAATTGAAGGAAAACGGCAGACCAACCGATGATGGCGCCAAGTAAAGAGAAGTATTTTTTATTCATATGCGTTTTTTTAAAAGCTTCGAGTTACGAGGTAGCGGGATGGTGTCCTGATAAATATTCGGTATATTTTCTTTAAGCACATTACATCATTTCTGTTTTGACTCCACTGCTTTGCGCACAGAGCCAAACTCTTTTAAAAGTTTAGCAGCTTCTTCCTGCTCTACATTCAGTTCTTCCATGATCATCCGTTCACCTCGGTCTACCAATTTGTTATTGGTGAGTTGCATGTCCACCATTTTATTTCCTTTTACCCGCCCCAGTTTTATCATGGCCGTGGTGGAGATAATGTTGAGCGTAAGTTTTTGTGCAGTGCCTGATTTCATACGTGTGCTGCCAGTGACAAATTCAGGCCCCACAACAATTTCTATGGGGTAGTCGGCATGCTTAGCAACATCTGTATTTTCATTGCAGACGATACATCCGGTTATGATTCCATTTTCTCGTGCAGTCCGCAAGCCACCAATTACATAGGGTGTACGCCCGGAAGCAGCAATGCCAACCAATACATCGTGTTTACCAATATTATAAACCAACAGATCTTTCCAGGCTTGCTCTTCATCATCTTCAGCATGTTCAACGGCTTTGCGAATGGCAGTGTCGCCTCCGGCAATTAATCCAATGACCTTCTCGTGAGGCACGCCAAAGGTGGGCGGAATCTCTGAAGCATCGAGAACACCCAGCCTACCGCTAGTGCCGGCACCAATGTAGAATAACCTTCCGCCATCTTTCATTTTTTCAACGGCAACGGTTACGAGTTTTTCTATGGCAGGAATTACACGTTCAACAGCTTTAGGTACAGTTTGATCTTCCTTGTTGATGTTGACGATGAGATCACGAACACTCATCTGCTCAAGGTGATGGTATGGTGAAGCGGATTCAGTTGTATTCACAGGAATGAATTAAGTAAAATTAAGGAAGATCTTTTTTATGAAATAAGGCAAGGCCTGAGATAGGTCCTTCTAAAATATTTTTTACCGTGATGCCTTTGTCATTGGCTACCTGGCGCAACACATCACTAAAGTAAAAAGCAATCGATCCTGTGAAATGTACTTTTAGTGATTGATAATTTTCATATTTCATCACATTGTTTTCATAAAACTCTGCGAAGCTATCGTACACCAGTTTGTAACAGTAGGGATCTTTCAAATGTTGAAAGATGAATTTTGCAAAACTTGCCAGGAAGGCACTTGGTTTTTCGTGTTGATAAACGCGCTCAAGAATTTCTTCACGATGGTAGGAGAACCTTGCTTTGAATTGAGCAGCAAGTGCTTCGGGCATTTTTTTGCGGAGGTAGTCAACGACAATTTTTTTCCCCAGAAAAGCACCCGAACCTTCATCGGCCAGTATCCATCCGAGGTTGGCAACATTGCCAATGATTTGTTCGCCATCGTACAGACATGAGTTGGAACCTGTGCCCATAATGCAAGCAATGCCAGGTTCATTACCACACAGAGCACGTGCAGCGGCCAACAAATCCCAACCGATCTCAATGTCAGCATCTGGAAAAAAAACATGAAGCGCTTCTTTGATGGTCATCTGATTTTTTTCGGAGGAAACTCCGGCTCCATAAAAAAAAACTTTGTCAACCTTTTCGTCAATTTTTGAGATCAATGTTGTCTGAATGCTTTTATTCAAATCATCAATCGGTTGGTAGTACGGATTGAAGCCAGGTGCATTGGCTTGGTCAATATTTCCGTTTTTCTTTAAAAGTCTCCAATCTATTTTAGAACCGCCGCTATCAGCAATAAGGATCATTTCACATTATTTATCTGTACAAAAATGAGTGTATAGTTTCCTAAAATCCAAAAGACACATCACCCATTATATCTTTTTTAGTATTTTAATCTTGAAGGCGTCCGATAACTGTAAATTTTGCAAATACTTTTTCTGTGTGTGGTGCGTCTTTTAATTCGTCTGTCAAATCCTGTCCTGCCCAATGTTCATAATGCTTGCCATCTCGCCACAGACGCGAAACCGTGACGTCATATACATTACCCTTATACGCAATCCAGATTTCCTTCTTGTCTTGCCCATTGCGGAGGGCAAGTTGTGAGCGGGAATAGGCAATCTCATTCATCACATCTGAGAGGTAAGGTGGCTATAATCTTTAATCACGGTGTAAAGAAATTTTACAGGAGGCAAATCGGATTGTATGCCCAATATCTCCTTCAGCTTTTTATCCAATTGAATAACGGGATTTGCATTGCCCATGGTACGGTTCACTTCCAAAGCTTGTTTGATCAAATCCATGTCTTTGTCAGAGAGTTGCACCACTTGAGGAAAAACAGGTTCATAATTAGTTTCGAGGTGCTGCATGATTTGCTGGCCGGTCATATCCCCGGAGGGCACAAGCTTGACAACCGTTGTGCCAGCAGCAAGGTCGCCCAGACGTTGGCCATATTGTGTCACTAATATAGAGGTAATGGCAATAGAGCCCGAAAGCACAATGTCGAGCGGTTTTAGTATCCAACGCAAGATATAGTTGCCAATGGTAGGGTTGGTGCCATCCAATCTAACCACCTTAAGATTGAGAGCACGCTTCCCTAGCGATTGGCCATTCATCGTGATTTCTAAAACAAGATCGTAGAAAAACACAGGGAAGTAGAAAAGGATGATCACCCATTCCTCCAACAGTTTATACGAAAAAATAACAAAGAACATGATCAATACATAAGCTGCGAGAATGATTACGTCAATCACAAAAGCCATTATGCGGTCAACGATTCCGGCAACGGGGTAATCTATTTGAACATTTTGTGTGGTATGAATGGTAACTATTTGCATCAATCTATATTTTCATTGACTTTTAGGAATCCAAAGATATAGATTATGAACAGAATTTTGCTTGTTGTTTTCATCGCTATGTTGGCGTGCTTCGCTTGCTCAACAAATAAGGTTGAGGATACCCATGCTGAGGATAACCTCAGAAAAAAAGCAGACTCACTTGCCCATGCATTTGTTTTGGCCGACACCCATGTGGATTTGCCGTATCGGTTGCGTGAAGAAAAATTTAACGTTGTGGAGGATGGCAGCACGCTTGTCAGTACGAAGAAGGGTGACTTTGACTATGAACGCGCAAAGAAGGGCGGGCTTGACGCACCCTTTATGTCTATCTACATTCCGGCATCGTATCAACTACAGAATGATTTTGGCAAAGCATTGGCAGACTCCCTGATCGACATGGTGGAAAATATTGCTTCGGCCTTTCCTGATAAATTTTCATTGGCGAAAACACCTGCTGATATCATTTCAAATTTTAAACAGGGGCAACTATCCCTTCCCATGGGCATGGAAAATGGCGCACCCATTGGAAATGACCTTGCCAACGTAAAATACTTTTTTGACAGAGGCATACGCTACGTAACCTTGACGCACTCAAAGCATAACCAGATTTGTGATTCTTCTTACGACACCACACAAGTAAATAAGTCGAATGGATTGAGTTCCTTTGGTGAGCAAGTAATTGCGGAGATGAATCGTGTGGGTATGATGGTAGACATCTCACATGTTTCCGATAGTGCTTTTTATGATGTTTTAAAAATTACTAAAGCACCCCTTATCGCATCGCATTCTTCCTGCCGTTATTTTACGCCCGGATTTGAGCGGAACATGAATGATGAAATGATAAAAGCCTTGGGTAAAAATGACGGCGTGATTCAGATTAACTTTGGAGCGAGTTTTCTGGACTCGTTATCAAGGACTAACGCCACGTTGCTTGATTCACTTGAGAAGAAATTGCAATTGGCAGGTCTCACATCAAGTGACAGCGCAGCACAAACAATCATTGACGGATATGCCAAAAATCATGTGGACCTATACTCCGATGTGGAAAGGGTGGCCGATCACATTGACCATGTTGTGAAGTTGATTGGAATTGATCACGTAGGCATTGGATCTGACTTTGATGGTGTGGGTGATTCATTGCCTTTGGGGTTAAAGGATGTTTCGCAGTATCCAAACCTTATTTATGTGCTGTTAAAACGTGGGTACAGTGACGAGGATATTCAAAAAATTTGTTCCGGAAATATTTTCAGGGTATGGAATAAAGTGATTGAAGTTTCCAACAAACTTCAATAGAAAATTTATATCTTTCAGATTCATCATGCGTGAAGCTGCATTTATTAAACAAAACATGAAGCGTTGGAATGGCTATGAAAAGTTGCTCAAGCAACAACATGGCCTTGATCCCGATACGAAAGCGGAGATTTTTATCCAGCTTACGGATGATCTTTCTTTCAGCCGAACGCAGTACCCAAATAGTGAATCGACCCGATACCTTAATTCCCTGGCGTCACAAATACACCTGGCGATATATAAAAACAAGCGTGAAGAAAAGAGCCGCTTCGTAACTTTTTGGACACATGAATTGCCAACCCTTATCCATTCCTTGTACCGATACCTTGGCTATGCTTTTCTGATATTTTTTGTTTCTATACTTATTGGGATCATCTCCGTTCAAAAGGATCAGACATTTGCGCGACTTATTCTATCCGATAATTATGTGAACATGACGCTTGATAACATTGAGAAGGGAGATCCCATGGGAGTTTATAAGCATGGGGGGGAAGTGGATATGTTTTTTGCCATAACATTTAACAATATCAAAGTTTCTTTTTTGACGTTTGCTGCCGGTCTGATTTTATCTATCGGCACAGGATATTTGTTGTTTCAAAATGGATTAATGGTGGGTACATTCTTTACCTTTCTTGCTCAGCACGGTCAAATAAATAGCGCCCTCTCGGTTGTTATGCTGCACGGCACAATCGAGTTAACTTCCATTGTAATAGCGGGTGCAGCAGGTTTCCGTATGGGACACAGCATTCTATTTCCGAAAACATACAGTCGGGGTGAATCTTTTAAACGTGGAGCTAAAGATGGATTGAAGCTGGTGATGGCGCTCATGCCGTTTTTTATTATTGCAGGTTTTATCGAGTCTTTTATTACACGTTACGCCGACATGCCCATGATGCTTAAAATCGTGATCATTGGCGGCTCATCGCTGTTGATTATTTACTACTTCTTTATCTATCCATTAAAATTCAAAAAAGCTTATGCAACCCTTTCAAAAGATTGAGCTGCGCAAGATGCGCGACTTCAGCAGTAAGTTCAATGTAACATTTGAATTTATCCGCCAGAATTATAAGGCTTTATTTTCAAGTTTGTTATTCATCAGTGTCCCCTTCTACATTGTTGGAATGATGATTATGACATACTATCAGAATTTTGTGTTGATGGATCAAGTTCGTGGCGGAAATTTAGAAGGTAATGGTGGTGCAACCCTTGGTTTTATGGGAGACATGTTTTCCTACTTTATCATTTCCTATTGCGTTATCATGCTAGGTTATATCATGAATGTGGCAGTAGTCTACAACCTCATGCGATTGTACGATGAAAAAATAAATCCACTTGAAATAACGGTGAGTGAAGTTTGGAATAAGGTAACAAAAGATATTGTAAAATTAATTGGCGCAGGAATATTGGCAGCTATTATGATCACCGTTGGCTTTGTGGTGCTCATTATTCCAGGTATTTACCTTGCATTCGTTCTGGTGTTGATGATGCCCATTATTGTCTTTGAACGCAAATCGATTGGCGATGCACTTACTCGAAGTTTTTATTTAATAAAAGACAAATGGTGGAGTACGTTTGGTCTATTAATAATAGCAGCCATACTGCAAGTCATCATAGGATTGATCTTTAATATCCCTAGCTACATTTTCACATTTTCCGTAACGATGCATCGTGCACAAGATTTCACAATGGATCCTCCCATGTGGCAGAAAGTGGGCTTAATTCTGAGTTCTGGTTTATCTGCAGTGGGAGTAGGACTTGTAGGGTGTGTGTCGTTCATTGCATTGGCATTTCAATATTTCAATCTTGTAGAACGCCGTGAGGCCAGTGGTCTAATAGGCCGATTGGATACGATTGGCAAACAAGATCAGCCCAGCATCGATCCAAAAGAAACGTACTAGGCATCCGGGAAGTGAAAAAGTCTATTCTCCTAGCCGCACTCTTCCTCATCGGAATAACATCCTTTTCACAGGACAGTCTTTCGTCAAGCCAACAGCAGCACGTAGTAGTGGTTGCTATTGATAAGCCAGCCTCGCATCTTCGCGAGTTTGATGACAGCGCGTTGGAAAGTTTCCGAAATGATTCTGATTTTCAATACCATGTGGTTAAGCGAAAAAGCGAAAGTTGGTTTGATAAAATAATTTCCTGGCTTCTTTATTATTTTTTTCAATCTATTTTTTTCCTTACCGGAACAATACCCGGTAAAATTTTATTCTATGGCCTGTGTGCAGCCATTATCATCTTTGCCATAGCAAAACTTTTGAATATCGATGTGAAGGAAATGTTTTATAGTTTGCGGAAGCCGAAAGAAGCCAATATTAAAATTCACGAAGAAGATATTCACGAAATAAGTTTTGACCAACGCATTGAAGCTGCTTACCAGAATAAACAATTCAGGGAATGCGTTCGACTCACGTTTCTTTATGCATTAAAAAAATTATCAGACAATCAACTTATCGCATGGAAGGTAGGCAAGACAAATGATGACTACCTGAGTGAACTGAAGCAACATCCTACACGATTGTCATTGCAAGAATTAAGATTATATTTTGATTATGCCTGGTATGGCGATTTTGATGTGGACGAGAATACCTACAGAGAAATACAAAAAGTGTTTGCGGATTTTAGCCAGAAACTAAAGTGAACCTAAACCGGAAATATATCATCATTCTAGCGGGCACGTTTCTCATCTTCGTGCTTATACAGGTTTTTAGTCCACGGCAGATAAATTGGATACCCACCTTTTCATCAACGGATAAAAATCCGTTTGGGTCGTATGTATTAAATGAGCAGTTAAAAAAACTCTTTCCAGATCAGCCAGTGGTCAACAGCAACCTTACCTTATATGAACTTTTTGCTGATTCCGTTTCTGATGATGAAAATATTATCGTGTTTGCTTCTGATATTTCTATGCAGACGGCCGACACCGAAACCTTACTAGATGCTGTAGCAAAGGGGGCACATGCTTTTTTGTCGGCAAATTATTTTTCAGGCAAATTGGCCGATACCTTAGGGATAGAGATGGAAAATGTTATTACCAAAATAAAACTATTCGAGCCGGAGAAATTGCAAGACTCTTCTT